>NZ_PNDT01000099.1:0-297 GCF_005886375.1 Pseudoalteromonas sp. S1727 | reverse complement strand
GCCATTAAAGTTCGCGTTTGGTGTTAGTTTTAACAGTGAGCCTGACTCATGCCCCATAACTTCAACACTTGCGTTACTCGCCATTGCTGAAACAACTGTTTCTTTACCTAACTGATTATCAAAGTTAACCGCTACTTCTGTCGTGTTATCTTCGTCAACTGACAGGTTTGCTATTGCATCAACCACTAAACGCTCTGCAACTGTCACTACTTTTACCATAACTGTGGCTGTTGATTCATTTGCACCATCAGATACTGTTACTGTAAACGTATGCTCACCGGCTGTTAAGCCTGTTAC
>NZ_PNDT01000098.1:0-509 GCF_005886375.1 Pseudoalteromonas sp. S1727 | reverse complement strand
CAGACACATATCTTTGTTCGTGAAGATCAAGTAGCAACATTAACCGCTTCAGCGACAGACCTTGATGGGGATGAGCTAAGCTTCTCGTGGGAAGGTCCAGGCAACATCGCAACAGCCAATGCCGCCAGTACACAAATCTCAGGTTTAGTCCCTGGTGATTATGTGTACACAGTGACGGTAAGTGATGGCAGTGAAAATGTTACTCAAAGTATGCAAGTGTCAGTTACCGCAGCACCAGAGGTTGACGACTCAGATGATGAAGATGACAACGACAGTGGTTCACTAGCATGGTTAACGTTGTTAATGGCAGGTTTTGCAGGATTAAGACGTCGTACTGTAAAACGTAATTAATCACTTCCCTAAGTGTGTTATGTAACAAAGGGCCCAGAAGGGCCCTTTTTTATTTTCAGCTTTTAAACCCCGAACTTTAAAATAGGCGCATTTATAGTTTAAATGTCAATTAAAGGTATTATTAAATATTCTTACTTAAATTTTTTTTACCTTTGAGT
>NZ_PNDT01000097.1:0-9338 GCF_005886375.1 Pseudoalteromonas sp. S1727 | reverse complement strand
GCCGTCTCAGTGGGGTCGCATTATAGGGCGCCGCGAATTTTACGCAAGCGTTTTTTAACGTTTTTTATGATTTATTGGTGTTTGGTTTAATTTTCAAGCGAACAGCTTAAAAACAAACCTAAACTCATCTGTAAATAACGAATAAAAGTAATTTAACACTAACTTTGGATAAAAATACGTCATATAGAACTGCAGTACTTAAAATTAAAATAGACATCGCACTTGAATATATATAAAAACGAATATACACTTTATTGCATATTCTATGTAAGGTGTGATTTATGAATAATCAAACTTCAACTAAGCGTTCAGTTTTATTTTTATGTACTGGTAATTCTGCCCGCTCACAAATGGCTGAGGCATTGCTACGCCATAAAGCAGGTGATCAATTTGAAATTTCGAGTGCAGGTACGTCACCTGAAGAAATAGATTCACGCACTTTAGACGCACTTAAAAAATTTGGTTTAACCATTGATGAATTAAAATCTCAAAGCATTGAGGAATTCTCAGGACAAGAGTTCGACTTTGTAATTACCCTGTGTGATAAAGCAAATCAAGAATGCCGAAACTTCCCCGGCGCTAAAGCACAACTTGCTTGGGATTTTCCAGATCCAAAAGAGCGCACCTGCAATAATCCATTTGCTACCACATTAAGTGAACTGAATAATCGTCTATCGATGTTTATACTTTTAGAGTCAAAAAACCAACCTAGCAATAAAACACAACCTACCCTACGTATTGATGAGCAAATATCTGCGCTTGATAATATATCGATTGATCCAATCTCATTTTATAAATGTCTCACCGATGACATTCGTTTAAAAACACTAATGCTAACTAATTATCATGGTGAGCTATGTGTTTGCGAAATCATGGAGGCCTTACAAGAAGACAGCCAACCAAAAGTCTCTCGTAACTTAGCTGTTCTAAAACGAGCTAATATTATTACTGACAGAAAACATGGCCAATGGGTGTTTTATAAAATAAATCCAGAATTACCTCTTTGGATAAAAAAAGTGATCAGCGAAACCACCGAAAATAACCTTCCGCTGATAGCTAAAAATTTAGAAAATCTTACTAATATGTGTAACCGCCCAAGCAAAACTGACTTTTGTCGGTAATAGAGGAGAATAAAATGGGAATTTTCGAACGTTATTTATCTCTATGGGTTGGCTTGGCCATTATTACCGGTGTTTTACTTGGTCAATGGCAACCTGATGTATTTCAAATGATTGCTGATTTTGAGATTGCTCATGTAAATATTGTCGTCGCTGTTTTTATTTGGGTGATGATCTTCCCTATGATGGCGCAAATCGATTTTTCATCGATTAAAGATGTCGGTAAAAACCCTAAAGGGCTAATACTGACACTAATAATAAACTGGTTAATTAAACCGTTCACTATGGCAGCGCTTGGTTGGTTATTCTTTAACTTTATATTTGCAGATTTAGTCGACCCGCAATCTGCACAAGAGTATATAGCCGGTATGATCTTGCTAGGCGTTGCCCCTTGTACTGCGATGGTGTTTGTTTGGTCACAACTCACTAAAGGTGATGCTAATTACACACTAATCCAAGTATCTGTGAACGATGTGATCATGATTTTTGCCTTTGCCCCGATTTCAGCATTGTTATTAGGCGTAAGCGATATTCAAGTACCATGGGAAACATTACTGATCTCAGTAGCCTTATATGTATTGCTACCTTTAACTGCAGGCGTATTAACCCGTAAAGCACTAAATAAAAGTAAAGATGAGCAAGCACTTGAACACTTTTTAGCAAAGTTAAAACCATGGTCTATGGTGGGTTTAATTGCAACGGTGGTTTTACTGTTTGGTTTTCAAGCTAATACAATTATCTCTGAACCGCAGACTATTGTATTAATTGCTATTCCTCTGATCATTCAAACCTACGGCATTTTTATCATTGCTTACGCTGCCGCTATTTGGATGAAGCTACCACAAAAAATAGCAGCGCCGTCATGCCTAATCGGTACTTCAAACTTTTTTGAACTTGCTGTCGCGGTCGCTATTTCATTATTTGGTTTACATTCTGGCGCTGCACTTGCCACTGTTGTAGGTGTATTAGTAGAAGTCCCCGTGATGCTATCGTTAGTTGCCATCATTAATCGCACCCAACATTGGTTTGAATAATTATAGAAAAGGATTTAACAATGCCACTTCACCCAGTTGATTCGTTAAATTTAGAAAATGGCGCAAAACTTATTTTTACGCCTTGCCCTGGAAGCAAAGAAGCATCTTTAGAAGAGTCTGTACTAACTCTAAAACAAGCTGGCACCAGCATGCTACTTACGCTTATGTATGATCATGAAATTGCTAAAAATGATATACAACGGTTACCAAACCTATGCGCAGAGCATGATATTACTTGGTTGCAGCTACCAATATTAGATGATGAGGCACCCTCTCAGGAGTTTGAAGCACAGTGGGCGTTACATAAAGATGCGATCATAAACGCTATCAATAACCAGCAGACGATTGCCGTTCATTGTAAAGGTGGTACAGGCAGAACTGGCTTAGTGATTGCGCTTATTTTACTTGCTCATGGTTGGCCTAGCGACAAAATCATGCAGCAAGTACAACACATAAGACCTAAAGCACTGAAGAATACAGTTCAACTTAATTATTTTAATTCGCAGTTATAACGAGTATTAAGGAATAAACAATGACAATTAAAGTAGGTATTAATGGTTTTGGCCGTATGGGCCGCTTATCAATGCGTGCAGCATTTGATTGGGATGATGTAGAAATCGTTCATATTAATGACCCTGCAGGTAACGCTGAAACATTTGCCCATTTAATGACATTTGACTCAGTACACGGAAAATGGCATCACGAAGCAAGCCATACTGATAATGCAATTGTAATCAATGGTAAAGAAATCAGCTTTAGCCAAAACACAAAAACGCAAGAGACTGACTGGTCAAAATGTGACGTAGTAATTGAAGCCTCTGGTAAAATAAAAACCAAAGCATTGTTACAAGCTTACCTTGATCAAGGCGTAAAACGCGTTGTGGTAACAGCCCCAGTAAAAGAAGAGGGTATTTTAAATATTGTTATGGGTGTAAATGATCACCTTTATAATAAAGATACCCACCCTATTGTTACTGCTGCTTCATGTACAACCAACTGCTTGGCACCTGTCGTTAAAGTGATTCATGAAAAAATCGGTATCAAACATGGTTCAATCACGACCATTCACGATATCACTAATACCCAAACAATTATTGATGCCCCCCATAAAGACTTACGTCGCGCCCGTTCATGTGGCACAAGTTTAATTCCAACAACCACGGGATCAGCGACTGCCATTACACATATTTTCCCTGAATTAAAAGGGAAATTAAACGGCCACGCTATTCGTGTTCCTTTAACAAATGCCTCTATTACTGACTGTGTATTTGAGCTTGAACGTGGCACAACGATTGATGAAGTAAATAAACTGCTAAAAGACGCTGCTGCTAACGAACTTAAAGACATTATGGGTTATGAAGAACGACCGCTTGTATCTATCGATTACAAAACCGATCCTCGTTCAAGTGTTATTGATGCCCTTTCAACTATGGTGATCAACGACACTCAAGTAAAACTCTACGTGTGGTATGACAATGAGTGGGGCTATGCGAACCGAACTGCAGAGCTTATGCGCAAAGTTGGCCTAGCCGATAAAGGATAATTAACCGTGGATCGATTAAAAGCACTGCCGCCACAGATAAAACAATACTTAATAATTACCGGTAATTATTGGGCGTTTACCTTAACTGACGGTGCCCTGCGTATGCTTGTGGTACTGTATTTTCATCAACTTGGTTACAGCCCTTTAAGTATTGCCATGTTGTTTTTGTTTTATGAAATCTTTGGTGTGATCACTAACTTAGTGGGCGGATGGCTAGGTGCTCGATTCGGTCTCAATAAAACCATGAACATTGGCTTGGGCTTACAAATAGTTTCTTTAGCTATGCTCATGGTGCCTGTAGATGCACTCACTGTTATTTATGTTATGGCTGCACAAGCGTTATCGGGAATAGCCAAAGATCTCAATAAAATGAGTGCAAAAAGTGCCATTAAGCTTTTAGTACCAAAAGATGCACAAGGCCAACTCTATAAGTGGGTGGCTATATTAACCGGCTCTAAAAATGCACTCAAAGGGGTTGGCTTCTTTTTAGGTGGCTTATTACTCACCTTGCTAGACTTCCACGGTGCGATACTAAGCATGATTTGCATGCTAACAGCTGTATGGCTATTTAGTATCTTTGCTTTAAAACAAGACTTAGGTAAAGCCAAGCACAAAGCCAAATTTAGTGAGCTATTCTCAAAGAGTAAAGCCATTAATGTGCTCTCCGCCGCACGGATGTTTTTATTTGGTGCTAGAGATGTATGGTTTGTTGTTGCCTTGCCCGTATTTTTAGCAGCAACCTTTGGCTGGGATCATTGGTGGGTTGGTGGCTTTATGGCAAGCTGGGTAATTGGCTATGGCATAGTGCAATCTTTTGCCCCCTCTTTTACCGGTAAAAAGTCAGGGCAAGTCCCAAGTGGCCGCAGCGCATTTTTATGGGCTAGTTATCTAACGGCAATACCAGTACTGATTGCTTTAGCACTACATTATGATTTTTATATTCAGGCATCGATTATTGGTGGCTTACTTATATTTGGCGCTGTATTTGCTATTAACTCATCATTACATAGTTATTTAATCGTCAGCCTAGCTGATAGTGATGGCGTATCGTTAGATGTAGGCTTTTATTATATGGCTAACGCCATGGGCCGATTAATTGGCACCGTGTTATCTGGTTGGGTATATCAGCAATACGGACTTGAAGCATGCTTATGGATTTCAAGCGCATTTATAGCCTTCGCCGCCCTACTGTCATTGGCATTACCACAAAAAACCACCGTACCTGCGTAATCCCCCCTCCCCTGCATAGTACGCTAGCTATGCAGGGCTTATGCCTCTTGAGCCCAAATATGGAACAATTAATGCATCGCCTTTGACAATAAAAGCATGTCAATTTTTAGTCGCACGGGACGCATAATGAACTTAACCAACATACCTACATCACTACTTACTGATCCAAATTTTTTAAAGCACACCCAAACAGGCACCCAACAAACAACGGGCCAAGCCGAAGAGACCGGCTCAAACACAAACAAAATTAAAAGTACTGATGAAAAATCCCGCCCAGATGAAGTGACCCCTGATGAAGCGGCAGACACCACTCAACAGCAGATGATAAAAAATATTAAAGAGCTACAACAGAAGTTGCGCGCACTTGAAGCAGACAACAGCCTCACAAAAGCAGATCAACAAACACAAATTTCTGAATTACAGCAAGAGTTAGATGAAGAACTAGTTGCAATACAATTAAGCGTTAAAAAGAATGTGTCAACGTTGATGGGAAGTTTATTTTCGTCAGCAGGGAACACTAACTCTGGTTTATTGTTTAAGTACAACGCTTAGACTTAATTAAATAGAGGGAAAGTTTGAAAAGTGGTACCCCTCGTAAACTTAAATTGGGGGTTCTAATGATTATGAAGCCCCAATAGCAAGCTTGTAACCCCTTTAATGTTACGGTCGTTTATCGATATTGTTACCATCTATAAATCGTATGATGTAACTCAAATTGATTTTTACCAGTTCTGAACTAAACTTCATTATGGTAGGATTAAGTAGGATTATATCCTTACAAAGTTTCTTTCATTGGAGGTAAATTATGGCAATGGTCAAGAAAAGTATCACAGTAACTGATCAGCAAGAACAATGGATGCAAGCTCAACTTGCAACTGGTCATTATGCTAGTGACAGCGAGTTATTGCGAGATTTAATTAGAAAAGAGCAAATGCGAACTAGCGAAGTTGAAGTTATTAGACAAGAACTTATCAAAGCAGAGAAAAGCGGTTTTAGCTCTCGTTCTCCTGAGGATATTGTTAATGCGGTGATTGCTAGAAAGCAAACTAATGACGAAATTTAGATTAAGTACAGCTGCCGTTCAGGACTTCGAGCAGCTATTTGATATGGTATAGACAGCTTTGGTTTAGTTCAGGCTGAATCATACATTGATGGGTTGATTATACAGTTTCAAAGCATTGCAGAAAACCCATTGCATTACCAGGCAGTTGACCATATTCGTAAAGGATATAGACGCAGTATCTACGGAACTCATGCTATTTACTACGTCGTTTCTAATGACTGTGTTGATGTTATGCGAATACTAAGCTCAGAAAACCTTAAAACTGCTTTTGAGTAATGACTGTGTCTAGCTCGTTATCTGATAGGCTTTTAGATATTGATAATCGACTTCAGCGACTCGCTGAAGAAAAAGAGTCATTATTAAATGAACGTAATAATATTCTTGCACAGCAAGAAGTCGAGCTAGCCAAACACTTTAACCAACACGTTTCACCTGAAGCTAAAGTCAATTTATTCATCTCTTATTTTAAAGGTCGCAATGACGTTTACCCGTTTCGTTGGCAATCGAAAAATGGGCGAAGTGGTTATTCGCCTGCATGTTGGAATGAATGGAAACCTAAAATCTGTGATAAACCAAAGATTAGTTGCACTGAATGTTCAAATCAACACTTTAAGCATTATGATGGTCAGGCAATATTTGATCACCTTAAAGGCAATCAAACGATTGGGATTTACCCACTTCTAGAGAACAATAGAACTCACATTCTTGCCACTGATTTCGATAAAGAAGATTGGATTCACTGCGTTAAAGCTTTTGCTGAAGCCTGTGATTTTTATAAAGTACCACACATTATAGAACGCTCTAGAAGCGGTAACGGTGGACATGTATGGATTTTCTTTTCGCAAGCTGTTGAAGCGACCAAAGCTAGAAAGTTAGGTAATGGTTTATTAACCAAAGCCATGGAAATGTATCCAGCGCTCTCATTTACTTGTTTCGATCGCCTATTTCCGAATCAAGATGTAATGCCGGAAGGTGGTTTTGGTAATTTGATTGCATTACCACTTCAACTAGAACCAAGAAAGCAAGGTAATAGTGTATTTATAGATTCGTCAGGAGTACCTTTTAAAGACCAATGGGCCAAGCTTGCTTCTATTCAAAAAATTGATACTACGACACTTGATAGCTTACTTGGCAAAATAACACTAATAGATAACAAAACTAATGATGACTTGGCAAATACGCCTTGGAAGAAGCTATCCACTATTGAGAATGATGTGATAGCCCATTGCCCTGAAGAAGTAACCTTGGTTATTGCAGATCAAATTTATATTCCAATCGATAAGCTTCCTGGCAAATTAACATCAAGGCTTAAGCAATTAGCTGTGTTTTCTAACCCTGAGTTTTACAAAAGGCAAAGTCTTCGATTATCTACGATTGGAGTCCCTAGATACATTTGTGCCGCTCGTGTTGAGGGTAATTTCTTAATTATACCGCGTGGCTGCCTATCATCTGTAAAAGAAAAATTAACCGAGCAAAAAATTAAAGTGAATTTCGATGATAAGCGTTTTTCAGGTGACAAGCTTGCTAAGGTTAAATTTACAGGAAAATTGAAAAGTCAGCAGAATAAAGCGGTTAATGCATTATTAGATTCATCGGTTGGGATACTAGAAGCTTCTACTGGCTTTGGTAAAACAGTTACTGCATTAGCACTGATTGCTAAGCGCAAGGTGAACACACTGATATTAGTTCACAGTCGGCAACTTGCAGAGCAGTGGCTGGAACGTATTAATGTTTTTCTCAAAGACACCGAAGTTGGTTCATTACTTGGTGGTAAAGAAAAACTGTCGTATCAAGTTGATGTAGCAACATATCAAAGTTTAGTGGGCCGAAATGGCATGGATATTAAGCCATACATTGAAAAGTATGGCCAGGTTATTGTTGATGAATGCCACCATTTACCTGCTTCAAACTATGAAAGCCTGATTAAGTCCAGCCATGCCAAATTCATTCATGGATTTACCGCAACACCAAAACGCCAAGATGGTTTAGAAAAACTGATGATGCTACAACTAGGAGATATTGTTTATAAAGGCGTTAAATCAGGTTCACTGCTTAATCAGCAAGTTAAAGCACATGAAACCAATACAGCGTTTCCGAATGAGTGGTTAGATCCTGATACAAAGCCCCATATCGCACAAATTTATAAGCACCTAGTTAACAGTGATGACAGGAACCAAAAGATTGTCGATGATATTGTCTGTTGTATCGATGAAAAACGTGCAGTGATGGTGTTAACCGAGAGAAAAGAACACATCGAGCTTCTATCAGCTTTACTCACACAAAAAAACCTAATGGTTGTAGAACTGCATGGTGGAATATCAACGAAGCAGCGCCAAGAACGCATTGCTTTACTCGAAGAAAACAAAGATTTAAGTAACGCTAAACAGGTTATACTTGCAACGGGTAAATACGTTGGAGAAGGATTTGATTTACCTTATTTAGATACGTTGTTCATCACCTTACCTATAGCGTGGAAGGGCATATTAGCTCAATATGCAGGTCGAATCGGGCGAGAGTGGAGTAACAAAAACTCGGTGCTGATTTATGATTACATTGATACTTTCCCAACACTTAAGCGAATGTTTTCAAAACGAGAAAAGGGATACAGAGCGCTGGGTTATGAAATCACTTATCGCTAACCAATATACTTGAGTATTTTTCCCAATAGCTCGATTTCAGATAGTTCAATACTATGGTCGTTCCCCAATCAAAAGCGCCTACTTTTTAAAATGAAATTTAGGGAAGTTATAGGTAGTCCAAGATAACCATGCTTGAGATTGGCGACTTATCTAGTAAAACAGGAAGTAGTGAGTTTCCATCTAGCCACATATTGAGTGGAGATGGTGGCCCCTCCCAGACTTGAACTGGGGACCTAACGATTATGAGTCGTGTGCTCTAACCAACTGAGCTAAGGGGCCATTTTGTATTAGCATGTGTTTTGAACAAGGCTAAATTTTTGAAGCGTTTAACCACCACAGCGATTAAAGCGGGTTGCAGTATAAAAAGTTTTTACTGGCTTGTCACTAGCAAAAAGCTTTATTTTAACAATCAACAAGCTAACTGCTTAAATAGTAATCGTAAACACTCTCTATTCATGGTTAAAGCCATTTCCTACGAACGCTTGTATCACGTAAGTGTAAAGTTAGACTTAACGAATACATAAATTTCATTTAAAGAAAAAACAAGAAATGCGGGCGGCATAAAGTTTAATACCAATCGACTTAAATATTTAACCATTCTAGCGGGCTAAATAAAGCGCTAACTGCGTTATAAATTTTTCATGTAGAACAACTACATGTCAAAATTTGTGCCTTGTTATCACTCCATTTATCTGTCGCTATAAAAGTTCA
>NZ_PNDT01000096.1:0-10922 GCF_005886375.1 Pseudoalteromonas sp. S1727 | reverse complement strand
CTAGGTTGCTGCGTTTGTTTATAAGTCACTTCAATACACTTAACGCTGACAACTAGGTCTTGGCTCAAACTCACTAACTCGCAATGGGAGTTGAATGACCTTACCACAGCCCGGAGGTGCTTGTTTACCCGTCTGTTCATTAACAAATGCCCAGCGGATCGAGGGCGGACGAGTATCAGCAATAGACTCTGGATTAAGTGGTTTAAGATAGCGAATATAGGTTTCTAGTGCACCAACACTGCCTGTTAATCCAGTGCTTTTGTTATCATCACGGCCAAGCCATGCGACAGTTACCGTATTTTGATCAAAACCTGCATACCAACTATCACGTAAATCATTACTAGTGCCGGTTTTACCCGCCAATTGAATTGATGGAAAATGGGCATTTAAGCGTTTTGCAGTACCATCTTTTGTAACCCGTTTCATCGCATATTTTGTCATGTATAGCGCGTCTTTATCAAAGCGCGGCTGCGAGCTGATATTATGCTGATAGAGCACCTTTCCGACTGAATCCGTTAACGCTGAGATTGATGTCAATTGGCGATACTCACCATCTGCCGCCAATGTGGTATAAAGTTGAGCGACTTCAAAACTCGACATTTCAAGCGCCCCAAGTAGTAATGATGGGTAATGACGAATATGACCTTTTGCACCAAGCTTGGTAAGCGTATCAGCCACTTTATCGACTCCAACATTTAGGCCTAGATTCACAGCTGGTATATTGATGCTATTACTAAAAGCTTTATACAGCGGCATCATACCGCGATATTGATGGTCAAAATTTTCAGGCTGCCACACTTTGCCCTGTTCATTAGTTACTTGCACTGGTGAATCATCCAATAGCGTTGCTAAGTTATAGTGGGGTAACCCCAACGCCGTTAAATACACCGCAGGTTTTACTAACGAGCCAATGTTTCGTTTTGTATCTAATACTCGATTAAACCCTAAGAAACGTGGATCACGCCCTGCAACTAAAGCTGATACCCCGCCCTTCTCTACATTAACTGAGATCATTGCCGCTTCAAGCTGCTCCGTAGCAGCACGTTTTTCGAGATACGGCAGGCTTTTTTCAATGGCTTCTTCCATTGCTGTTTGTTTTTGTAAGTCAAAATACGTAAACACGCGCACGCCAGCATCAAGTACTTCTTGATCAGGTAGTAATTTTTTCAGCTCACGATCCACCAGCTCTAAATAACCAGGGTATGATTTAGGCAAGCTATCCTTCATTGGTGCAATGTCGATTGGCCGTTTTAAAGCAGCACGGTATTCGCGGGTATCAATCAATTTATTATCAACCATTAACCGTAATACTAAATCACGACGTTCCATAGTGCGCTCAGGGTAACGGCGAGGATTATAGTATGAAGGTCCTTTCACCATAGCAACAAGTAGCGCTATTTGATCGTACTCTAGCTCATCGACCGGTTTAGAAAAATAAAATTCAGACGCCAAGCCCATACCATGCACACCTTGGTTATACGATTGACCAAGATACACCTCATTAAGGTAGGCTTCTAATATTTGATCTTTTGAATAACGATAATCTAAAATTAACGCGATCAATGCTTCATTAAATTTGCGTATCAGCGTGCGGTCTCGCGTTAAATAAATATTTTTTGCCAACTGCTGAGTTAACGTACTGCCACCCTGAACAGTGCGCCCTGCTTTTATATTGCTGTATAAAGCACGCATGATCGAAAATACGGATACACCGTGGTGTTGATAAAAGTTCTGATCTTCAACCACTAAAAGTGTATCTGTAAGCATAGGTGGAAACTTATCCAGTGGTACAAATTCACGGTCTTGTTTTGAATCATTACCAATCCGAGCAATTTGTACGGGCTCCAAGCGAGCGCTATTTAAGCGTCTGCCAAACTTATCTTTAATGCTGGCAAGTTTTTGACCCGCAAAACGCAGCTCAATAACTTGTGCTTGTTCTAAACCATCATAAAACTCAAATTCGCGGCGGAAAATTTTAATGCTATCGTCTGCTTTTACATATTGCCCGGTTCGGCTGAGTTTATTCACCGAGCTATAATTTAACCTATCAAGCTCCCACACGACTTCTTGACTAGATAAAAATTGCCCAGGGTAAAAGCCCATTGCCCTAGCATAAACTTGTGCAGGTAGCTGCCATTTATTGCCTTCAAATTGGCGGGTGATTTTTGCATCGAGGTAAATTAAATATAACGCCATAGCAATTATGCCAGCTAAGCTGAGTTTCCAAAAAATAGACCAAAGCTGACGACCGATACCACGTTTTTTTATATTTTTTGTCGGCGTTTTTTTAGTCGGTGTTTTTTTCACTGACTTAGATGCTGTACTTGACGCTTTTTTTGTTGGGCGCTTTGGTGGAGTTTTACTAGAGCGAGGATCTTTTTTATCAGCCATTGACGTTGCTATTTAGTTCCAGAAGTTAATTTTACAGGTGCTATAAGCGCAATACTAACACCAGTAAAATTAACAGTCACTGAAACTTAGCGTGTACACAGCCATAGTGAATGAACCATTGCCGGAATAAAAAAGATAAAACACAAGATAATATTAATAATCAGATCTTTACCAACTCCAGCTTTTAAGAATACGGCCACCGGAGGTAAAAATATCGACAGAATGATCAAAAGTAATTTGTTATCCATAGCTAGCCTTTTATTTGTAGTTAATGTCATTTAAAGAGTAGACACTAAATCCTTATTTTCCTACCCGAATACGCTGAGTTTTATCAATAACTTTTTATTGCAAACACAAAAAAGTCCTAATCGAAATTAGGACTTTGTTCTGAACACACAATGATTTTTAAATTATTCGCTTAGTTACTACGTACTGAAACAAACTCAGGGTAGGCATCGATACCACAATCGTGCTGATCCATACCGTTTAACTCTTCTTCTTCTGTTACACGGATACCCATGGTTTTCTTAAGGATAGTCCACACAATAAGTGAAGCGATAAACACGAAGCCTAAGATACATACTAAGCCAATTAATTGAGTAACAAATGAAGCATCGGCATTTGATACTGGCACTAAGATAATCCCCAAGATACCGCACACACCGTGCACTGAAATGGCACCAACTGGATCATCAATTTTAATTTTGTCTAGCGCAACAATACTAAATACAACGAGTGAGCCACCTAAAATACCCAGTAAACACGCAAGTAATGGTGATGGTGATAATGGGTCAGCGGTAATCACTACTAAGCCTGCAAGTGCACCATTTAGTACCATAGTTAAATCAGCTTTACCCCATAACACTTTACATACAAACAGTGCTGCAATTGCACCGGTTGCCGCAGCAGCGTTGGTGTTAAGTAGGATTTTACCTACCGCAGTGGCATTTTCAGCATCAGAAATAAGTAGTTGCGAACCACCATTAAAGCCAAACCAACCCATCCACAGAATAAAAGTACCTAGTGTAGCAAGTGGTAAGTTAGAGCCAGGAATTGGGTAGATTTCACCATTTTTACCGTATTTACCTTTACGCGCACCTAACATTAATACACCAGCTAGTGCAGCTGCGGCGCCAGTACCGTGAACAATGGCAGAACCAGCAAAATCAACAAAGCCCATTTCAGATAAGAAGCCACCGCCCCAAGTCCAATAGCCTTCAATTGGGTAAATAATGCCAGTTAGTACGATTGCAAAGGCAAGGAAAGCCCACAACTTCATACGTTCAGCAACGGCGCCCGATACAATCGACATAGCCGTTGCAACGAATACCACTTGGAAGAAGAAATCAGACTCTAATGAATGATCAGCATCTCCAGCTTGAGTGCCAATAAGTGTTCCAAACGATGGGATTAATCCGCCTTCAGCATTGTCTACATACATGATGTTGTAGCCAACTAATAAAAACATGGTACACGCAATAGCATAAAGCGCCACGTTCTTAGTTAAGATCTCTGTGGTATTTTTTGAACGGACTAAGCCCGCTTCTAACATGGCGAAACCTGCCGCCATCCACATAACTAAAATACCTGATATTAAGAAATAAAATGTATCTAACGAAAACTTCAGTTCTATTATTGTGTTTTCCATAAAGCCCCCTTAAATTGCTTCTTCGTCTAATTCGCCCGTTCGAATACGGACAATTTGATCTAAGTCGTAAACGAAAATCTTACCGTCGCCAATTTTGCCTGTTGAAGCAATTTTGGTAATGGTCTCAACGACCCTTTGACAATTTTCGGTACGAGTAGCAATTTCAAGTTTGATTTTAGGAATAAAATCGACTTGATATTCAGCTCCACGGTACAACTCTGTGTGACCGCGTTGACGACCAAAACCTTTGACGTCAACAACCGTCATCCCCTCAATGCCTAAATCAGCCAGTGCTTCACGCACATCATCTAGTTTGAATGGCTTTATTATTGCACTAATCATTTTCATAGTGGCCCCCTTCGGACGCTTATTGTTATCCTGTTTGCTAAGATAATCCAACCTTTGTGCCACTATTTTAAATAAATAAAAAACAATAACTTAAACAAGTAAAATAAATCCACCTCACAAAAAATGCACCACGAAGGTGCATTTTTTTAACATCTTTACTGTCGTGGTGCAACTCGCTAATTTTGCTTTACAACACAGTCACGATTTCGCTCTTTTGCTTGATACAAGGCTTTATCCGCCGAGCGCATAGCGCTGGTTAACGTCACATTTTGAAATTTAGTTAAACCAATACTTACCGTTATCGCAAATGCTTGACCATTTATCACAAATTCATACTCTGACAACCTGACTCTAAATGCATCTAGCAGCGGGTATGCTTGATCTAACCCCACATCAGTTAACACGATTGCAAATTCTTCACCACCAACCCGTGCAACAGTGAAATCTTGAAACGAACTCCGTAATAATGATGCCACCTGTTTTAGCGCTTGATCCCCTGCTTCATGACCAAACTTATCATTAATCGCTTTAAAAAAATCAATATCAAGTAATGCTAAGCAATTAGTGCGAGAGGTTTCTTTTAACAGTTTTTCAGCAAATTGATAAAAATAACGACGATTATAAAGGTTGGTTAAATCATCGCGAAACGCACTTTCTTTGATATCAGCAATAAGTGCAAGTTGCTCCATAGTTTGCAATACACGGCAATGAAACTCTTCATTCATAAAGGGTTTTGTTAAAAAGTCATTCGCACCAAATTTGATAAACCGCGCAGATAAACCATGCTTACCAGCACCAGATAAGCCTATAATAGCGAGATCATCACGGCCGCGAATATTTCGCACAGCTTTAACTAGCTCAAAACCATCCATGGTCGGCATTGCGTAATCGGTCAAAAGTAACTTGATCTCTGGATCATTTTTAATAATCTGTAATGCTTGCTTACCATCATGGGCATCTTGCACATCAAATAACTGTTTTTCGAGCATTTGCCTCATAAGTGAGCGACTCAATAACGAGTCATCAGCGATCAACGCCTTACACCCTTGATTACGCAATAACTGTGACACTAATTTAATAGCATAATGATAAGAGTCACGATTATCTTTGATCACATAATCAACCACACCCAGCTCTAATATCTGCTGGCGTTTATATTCATCAATGGTAGATGTAAGCACAACTGTAGGAATAGCGTGCTCTAAGGTGTATTTTACTACTTGGCCATCCATTGCATCAGGCAGGGTTAAATCAACTAACGCAAGTGTGTATTGGTGTTTTGCAATAAACTCCTTGCCCTGTGCAAGTGACCAAGCAAAGTCAATCGCTACATCAAGATAATGAGCGGATAAGTGCCGTAATACTTGCTGGACAACTTTACTATCTTCAACTACTAACACTCTTTGCATATATCTTCTCAACACTTCAGCGGAACGATGCCGATAAAAATTATTTACGAATAAAAAATAAAAATAAGAACTAAGTATGGAATATACTTTATTATTGCTTTAAGCAAAATATCCTACCGCAAATATACGTATAAAAGCATAGTAGTTCCCTTTAGGATAATATTATTGTCTACCTCTTACCGACTAATATTGGCGTCTAGTCTCATTCCCTTTGTTATTTACCTAGAAATTATCTTTAATAGGTTAACAATTATCTAAAGGATAAACCATGAAGCTTATCAGTATCATTAGTTTCTCACTAGCTGTACTTACTTTAACTGTCAGTACAACCAGTTACGCAGAAAACCAACGTCGCATTGATGTCGACAGCAAAGTTGTCACCGAACATAAAGCGCGTATCAATGGGGAGCGCTTTACTTATACAGCAATCACAGGCACACAACCTGTATGGGATGATAACGGTGATGCTGTAGCTACATTACAATACACTTACTATGAACGTGATAAAGTTGATGATCGCACTAAACGCCCATTACTGATCTCATTTAATGGTGGACCGGGATCGGCCTCAGTATGGATGCACATTGCTTATACTGGCCCACGGGTGTTAAAAATTGATGACGAAGGCTACCCTATTCAGCCTTACGGTATAAAGGACAATCCTTATTCAGTACTTGATGTTGCCGACATTGTTTATGTTAACCCAGTCAATACCGGCTATTCACGCGTTCTTGAAAACGACAAAGGCGAACTACCAAGCAAAGAAGCACAGCAAAAAATGTTTTTTGGTGTTAATGCTGATATTAAATATTTAGCCGAGTGGTTAAACACTTTTGTATCACGCAACGAACGCTGGCGCTCGCCTAAATTTTTAATTGGTGAAAGCTACGGCACAACCCGTGTTTCAGGCCTTGCTCATGAGCTACAAAATCGCCAATGGATGTACATAAATGGTGTGGTGTTAGTCTCTCCAACAGAGATTGGTATTAAACGTGAAGGCCCAGTGGAAGCGGCGAACCGCTTACCTTACTTTGCCGCAACCGCTTGGTACCACAAAGCACTCAGCCCTGCACTGCAAGCAAAAGATTTAGACGAATTACTGCCTGAAGTGGAAGAGTTTACCGTTAATAAATTACTGCCTGCTATCGCAAAAGGGGGATTTATTGCTGCTGAGGAAAAACAAGCCATCATCAAACAAATGGCTTTATATGCGGGTGTGTCAGAAAAGTTTGTAGCGCAAAACAACCTCGACATTCCAAATAACTTTTTCTGGAAAGAGTTACTGCGTGAACGCGGCCAAACAGTAGGTCGTTTAGACTCTCGCTACTTAGGTATTGATAAGCGTGATGCGGGTGAGTCTCCTGACTATTGGGCGGAACTTACATCATGGCTGCACTCTTTTACACCGGCAATCAATCACTATTTACGTGATGAATTAAACTATAAAACAGATGTTAAATATAACTTGTTTGGTAATGTTCATCCGTGGGATCGTACAAATAATAATACTGGTGAAAACTTACGTTTAGCAATGGCGCAAAACCCTTACTTAAATGTAATGATCCAATCGGGTTATTTTGATGGCGCAACCAATTACTTTGATGCCAAGTACACTATGTGGCAACTTGATCCAAGTAGTAAAATGCGTGACCGCTTAAGTTTTAAAGGCTACCGTAGTGGTCATATGATGTACTTACGCCATGCAGATTTAGAAAGCTCGAATAATGATCTACGAGATTTCATTTTAAAATCATTACCTAAAGAAGGCGAAGCTGCAAAATATTAAACATTGCACTGCCCTAATTAATAAAAAGCCCGATTATTACGGGCTTTTTTTTCGCAACATGTAAACGTTTAGGTATATACTCAAACCATTGATTTTACGTTTTGGAAAACAAAAATGGCAGAAAACTTCCGTGTCATGTTTGCTGGTCTAGCCAAAGATACAGACCAAGCACACGCGATCAGCCAGTTGGCGACGAAACTAAAAGCCCCCACGGCCAAAGTGGCCGCTTTTTTTGACAACAAGCCATTGTTTGCCCCTTGTGAAAAAGAGAAAGCGCTAAAACAAGCCAAAATACTTGCGAGTGTTGGCATCAAGAGCAAGCTGCATCCTGTTGAAACACATATGACAGCCAATACGACTGAAACCCCCAACCAGCGCGACGAGCGAATTTTTAACGCCCTTGATTACATCACCAGTAGCTTAATTCGCATTGAAGAAAAACTCGATGACTTAGAGCAACGTATAGCAACAAGCCAACACCAAGCAAATACAGATGAAGACGATAATTGGCAAACAGACGATTTACTACTAGATGAAGAGTTAACCACACCAATTAAAAAGCGCAGTAATGTGCTGTTATTTTCGCTGATCGCAATGGTCGTTATACTACTTGTGGTATTGGGGTTATCGTTTGCATTTCCTGACTTGTTCAGTTTTTAACATAAAATAAAAGGTACAACCTAGTTAACAATGAGTGAAACAAGAGCACAGATCCGTCAACAGATCCGAAAAGCACGTAATTTACTGTCAAAATCTGAGCAAAAAATTGCAGCAAAAGCACTGAAAGTGAATTTTACTCAACACTTAAAACAGCAAAAAAAAGTAAAAAACGCTCACATAGGCATCTATTTTAGCAATGACGCAGAACTTGATACATCATTGTTAATAAAGGACCTTTGGAGTAAAAACCACCACCTTTATTTACCGGTCATCCACCCCTTTAACGGCACTACTTTATACTTTCAGCGCTATGAAGAAAATTCACCCATGAAGGCAAATCGCTATGGTATCTTGGAGCCCAAGTTAAATTGTAGTCAGATATGCCCGCTTGCAGAGCTTGATTACCTGTTAATGCCGTTAGTTGCATTTGATGATAATGGCAACCGGTTAGGTATGGGGGGTGGTTTTTATGATAAAACACTGGCGCGCTACGAAAAAGAAAACTGGCAAAAACCACAACTAATTGGCCTTGCACATCAATGCCAACATGTTACAAGTTTACCGGTTGAATCGTGGGACGTACCATTAAATTACATAATTACACCGCAGAAAATCTACCATTGGTAAGCAATAAATTTGTATACTAAAGGTAAGTAACTCCACCTATTGAGCAAATACCATGACACAAGATGAATTAAAAAAAGCAGCAGCTTGGGCTGCACTCGAATTTGTAAAAGAAGGCACCATAGTCGGTGTGGGTACAGGTTCAACGGTAAACCACTTTATTGACGCTTTAGGTTCAATAAAAGACACCATAGCCGGTGCGGTTTCAAGCTCAGATGCATCAACCGAAAAACTTAAAGCTCTTGGTATTGAAGTGTATGAGTTAAACGATGTTGATAGCTTAGATGTATACGTTGATGGTGCAGATGAAATTAACGCACAAAACGAAATGATCAAAGGTGGCGGCGCAGCACTCACTCGTGAAAAGATCGTTTCTGCAGTAGCTAAGCAGTTTGTTTGTATTGTTGATGAAACAAAAATAGTGGATACCTTAGGTGAATTTCCACTGCCAGTAGAAGTTATTCCTATGGCACGCAGTTATGTAGCCCGCGAATTACTAAAACTGGGCGGCGATCCCGTTTATCGTCAAGGGGTTGTGACTGACAATGGTAACGTTATTTTAGACGTCCATAATTTGTCTATCAGCCAAGCAAAAGATTTAGAGCTGACAATTAACCAAATTGTTGGCGTAGTAACCAACGGCTTATTTGCCCACCGTGGCGCAGATAAAGTAATTATCGGTACCAAAAATGGGCCGCAAATTAGATAAATAGGATGAGGATATGAGTAAGGTATCGTTAGCAAAAGACAAAATTAAAATTCTTTTGCTTGAAGGTGTGCATCAAAGTGCTGTTGAAACGCTTAAACGCAACGGCTACAGCAATATTGATTATGTAAAAACCTCATTACCTGAGGACGAACTGCTGGAGCGCATCAAAGATGTGCACTTTGTGGGTCTACGTTCTCGTACTCATATTACCGAAGCAGTATTAGATGCGGCTGAAAAACTGGTTGCTGTTGGCTGCTTTTGTATCGGCACTAACCAAGTTGATTTAAACGCAGCCCGTGAGCGCGGCATTGCTGTGTTCAACGCGCCGTTTTCTAACACTCGCTCTGTTGCAGAGTTAGTACTTGGTGAAATTTTACTGTTGTTCCGTGGTATTCCTGAGCGTAATGCTATTGCCCACCGCGGTGGTTGGTTAAAAACAGCCAATGGTTCATTTGAAGCTCGCGGTAAAACCTTAGGTATTATTGGTTACGGCCACATTGGCACACAGCTGAGTATCATGGCAGAAAATATCGGTATGAATGTTGAATTTTACGATATTGAAGACAAGCTAACCCTAGGTAATGCAACACAAGTCCATAACCTAACACAGCTATTACAACGCGCTGATGTTATTAGCTTACACGTACCTGAAACACCGCAAACTAAAAACCTCATAGGTAGTGCAGAAATCGCTGTAATGAAGCAAGGCGCCATTTTGATCAACGCCTCACGCGGTACGGTCGTTGATATTGACGCTCTTGCAGAAGCACTACGTGACAAAAAAATCAGTGGCGCTGCCATCGACGTATTCCCTGTTGAACCAAAATCAAACGATGAAGAGTTTGTATCGCCACTACGCGAATTCGACAACGTGATTTTAACACCACACATTGGCGGTTCAACGCAGGAAGCACAAGAAAACATCGGTATTGAAGTAGCAGGCAAACTGGCTAAGTACTCAGATAACGGCTCAACGATTACTGCTGTTAACTTCCCTGAAGTGTCACTGCCAGAGCTTGCTAACCGTAGCCGCTTATTACACGTACACCACAACCGCCCAGGCGTGTTAACACAGATTAACCAGGCATTTGCTCAGCACGGCATCAACATCGCCGCGCAGTATTTACAGACAGACGAAGCGATTGGTTACGTAGTAATCGACGTAGACACTGATCAGTCAGAAGTTGCACTAAAAGAGTTAAGTGCCGTAGAGGGCACGATCAGAGCACGTATTCTTCACTAGATGCTAGATGCTAGATGCTAGATGCTAGATGCTAGATGCTAGATGCTAGTAAAAATAAAAGCCGTGCTTGTTAAGTCAAGCACGGCTTTTATTTTGAGTGGAAT
>NZ_PNDT01000095.1:0-32990 GCF_005886375.1 Pseudoalteromonas sp. S1727 | reverse complement strand
TTCAAACTTTGCTTTTGCCATGACGGAACCTATCAGTTTTGTGTATCTAGATTACATATGAAAATAATCCACCGGAGGTAGATTAAGTTAAATTTTTCAAATTTCAAATAGTATTTTCTGACAGATAAAGGAAGTATTCAAGAAGATTCGTGTGACTGGTGCTGATAGGCAGATTTGAACTGCCGACCTCACCCTTACCAAGGGTGCGCTCTACCAACTGAGCTATATCAGCAACACCAGAAACTGGAGCGGGCAGCGGGAATCGAACCCGCATCATCAGCTTGGAAGGCTGAGGTAATAGCCATTATACGATGCCCGCGTTAGGAACCTGTTCTTAAACTACCTCTAACCGTCAAGAATAAAGTGGTGGAGGGAGCTGGATTCGAACCAGCGAAGGCTGAGCCGTCAGATTTACAGTCTGATCCCTTTGGCCGCTCGGGAACCCCTCCACGATAATTCTTTACTAAGCACTTTCGGTAAAAGGAAAGTGGTGCCGACTAACCGAGTCGAACGGTTGACCTACTGATTACAAGTCAGTTGCTCTACCAGCTGAGCTAAGTCGGCACTGCTTTAGTACGGGGCGAGATATTAGAGGAAGGTTGGAGGTGATGCAACAATAAATTTGAAAAAAATGTAATTTTTTAGCTTGAATGCTCACAAATCAGGCAAAACAAGGGCTTTTTGTTACTTTTCGCTCAATTCATACCAATAGTTGAGCCCTTTCATCACTAGTTGCGGCTCATAAGTCGCGCCTAAAAACTGTGCTTTGAGTAATGCGCCATAACCACCAGCAAAAATTAGTTGCGGGTTTTTATTAGATAAATGTAATTTTGCTTGTTCAACAGCCCCTAACGTTGCCACTAGCGCGCCGTTTTTTAAACCATTCGGTGTGTTTACACCCAATTCATTTGCAAATACTGTGTTGGCATCATCAAAAACGCGCTGAGTATTTTGTGTCAATGAGCGTGTCATTAGCTCAAGGCCAGGTAATATCCAGCCACCTAAATGCTGCCCTTGTGCTGTGAGCACATCAATTGTGGTGGCTGTTCCGGTGTCTATTACTATGCAATCTTGCTGTGGCCATAGTTTAAAGGCGGCAATTAAACCAAGCCAACGATCAATCCCTAAATTATTAAATTGCTGATACGCACAACGTAGGTTACTAAGTTGCTTTGTTACTTTGGCTTCAAAGCATGGCACCTGAAGTGAACGGGCTTGGGTTAATAGTTCATTTAGCTGCTCACTTTTACCAACACTGGCATAAACAACGTCATTAATTTGCGACCACGGTAATGCACTGAGCTCACATTGCTTAATCTGCCCACCTTGCCAGATTGCAGCTTTTAATGCGGTGTTGCCTACATCAATTAATAATCTCATACGCTTGCCTTACGTAATGATATTTCGCCGCCATAATAACTTTTCACTTCACCATCTTGGCGGATACGGATCCCGCCATTAGCATCAATACCTTCACAAATTCCGCTCCAACTGCGGTGTCCAGTATTCAACTCTACACATTGCCCAACGAAGACATTTAAACTATTCCATTGTTGATACATATCATTTAAGCCCGATTGACTATATTGTGCGAGCCGCTGTTCAAGGTAGTAAGTTAAATATGCCACCAGCTGGTTTTTATCAACCTGCTGAGTGTGCTGACTTAAATCGGTCCACGCTTGATCGATGTGTTGACTAAAGCTTTCTGGCATTTGTAAATTAATACCAATACCAATAACCAATTGACACGGTCCTTGCGGTTGACCATCTAACTCAACTAACACGCCTGCGAGCTTTTCATTATTGAGATAAATATCGTTCGGCCACTTCAGTTGAACCTCTAATTTATACAGTGCTTTTAAAGCGTCGTAGACCGCTAACCCTACGGCAATCGACATCCCCATTGCCGCTTGTAGTCCGTCATCTAAACGCCAGTAATAACTATAATATAAGTTTGCGCCAAAGGGCGATTGCCACACGCGACCACGACGACCACGCCCTGCTTGCTGCATTTCAGCCACAATCACAGTTCCCGACTCTAAGGTTTGTTTAGCGGCAATACGGCGCATTAACTCACTGTTAGTCGAGTCAATAATTGGCTGAACTTCCACTTGCGCGGTATGTGCACCTAAGCTTTGGTAATGCTGTTGGATCTTAGTTTGCTCTAATAAGCCGACATTATTATTTAAGCTGTAACCTTTACCGCTAACTTTAAAAATATCTAAACCCATTTCTTGTAGACTTTGAATGTGCTTACTCACCGCCGCGCGGCTAATACCTAATTGCTCACCCAATAATTGCCCTGAGATAAAGCCACCTTGATTAAGGGCATTTAAAATAGCCAGTTTATTGCCATCAGGTGCTTTCATATTGCTTCTCCTAAACCGATATGGCATTCGTGAACACTGTTCATCAAGCGAACTTCGTGCTGCAATTTTATTTGATAGCGTTGCCAAATTTGTTGCTGGATGTACTTGATCATAGCAACGAGGTCTTCACCGCTGCTATCACCATGATTAACCAATACCAACGCTTGTTGTTGGTGCACTTCAATTCCAGCTATACGATGTCCCTTTAAGCCTGCTTGCTCTATCAACCAACCTGCAGCCACTTTATGGTGCTCGTTATCGTAGTGATAATGAGGTAGCTGTGGGTGTGCAGCGAGTAAATCTCTCAGCAAGCGATTTTCTATAATGGGATTTTTAAAAAAGCTTCCAGCATTTGCCAGCACATAAGGGTCAGGTAATTTGCTGTTACGGGTTTTAATGACGTGCTCAAAAACGGCTATAGGCGTTACATGTTCAAGTTGTTGCAAAGGACCATAACTTAATTCTGGCTGCCATAGCTTGGGTAAAGCTAATCCCACAGATGTGATCACCGCTTTATTTTTTAATGCATGTTTAAAAATAGAATCGCGATAGCCAAACTCGCACTGCTCAGCAGTAAGGCGAACGAGTTGCTTACTGGAGATATCAAAATACTCAACGTATGCAATAAATTTTGCCAGCTCCACACCATAAGCACCAATATTTTGTACTGGCGCAGCACCCACTGTACCGGGGATCAATGCAAGGTTTTCAAGCCCAGGTATACCGTGTTTAAGTGTATAAGCAACAAGTTTATGCCAATTTTCCCCCGCAGCAACTTCTAGTAGGTAATCATCTTGACGCTCTATGACCTGCACACCGGCAGTGGCCATTTTGATTACCGTGCCTTGGTAATCGTTTAAAAACACGGTGTTACTCCCTTCTCCTAAAATGCAAAAAGGGGCATCAAAGGTGAGTTGCTGCAATTGCGCTGAGTCAGTAATTTCGATTAGTTGCGAGCACTGACTCTTTAAAGAAAAGGTATGGAAAGATTGCAGGGACTGAGCCACAAAACGCCTCAAAGGTTAATTGTCACTAATCGCACTAGTGTAACTCTTAGTCGCAAATCTTGCACTAGATTGTAAAAAATGCTCAACCAAGAATCGCAATCATGATATAAAACCTGCACTTTTTATTCGTGTTCAGGGTATTTATGAAAATCAAACCTCTCTTTTTAAGCCTCGCTATGGCTGGAATGTGCTCTCAAGCAATGGCCAGTGCCATTGATCAAAACTCATATGCCAATCTCGATGACGTCATCACGACGCATTTAAACCTTGATTTAGACGTCGACTTTGCCGACAAGCAATTAGAAGGTTTTGTTGAACACACGCTCGAATGGCAAAACACGACCAGCAAAACCTTAGTGCTTGATACGCGCGATTTAGACATTGATAAAGTAATGTATCAAAGCCAAAGTGGCAGCTGGCACAAAGCCAAATTCACACTTGCTCAGCGCGATGACGTTAAAGGCTCAAAGCTTACTATTACGTTTAAAGACCAAGCTCCTAAAGTACGTATTTATTATAACAGCCGCCCTGAAGCATCTGGCTTACAATGGTTAACCCCAGAGCAAACAGCCAGTAAAAGCCATCCATTTATGTACAGCCAATCGCAAGCGATCCACGCTCGTAGTTGGATCCCAGTACAAGATACGCCAGCAATGCGTGTAACTTACTCAGCACGTATCCACACGCCGGAAGATATTCGTGCGGTAATGAGTGCCGATAACAAAGATGCACTTTATAAAGATGGTGATTATCACTTTGAAATGCCGCAAGCTATCTCTCCTTACCTAATTGCTATTGGTGCAGGTAACTTAGAATTTAAAGCGATGTCTAAGCAAACCGGTATTTTTGCTGAACCAACAATCCTAGATGCGTCAGTTGCCGAATTTAATGACACACAAGCGATGATCGATAAAACCAATGCCATGTATGGCGAGTATGCATGGGGCCGTTATGACCTACTCATGTTACCACCTAGCTTTCCGTTTGGTGGTATGGAAAACCCGCGCCTTTCTTTTATCACACCAACGGTTGTTGCTGGTGATAAAAGCTTAGTAAATCTGATTGCTCACGAACTTGCGCACTCTTGGTCTGGTAACTTGGTAACCAATGCAACGTGGGAAGATTTATGGCTAAACGAAGGTTTCACCTCGTACGTTGAAAACCGCATTATGGAAGAAGTCTTTGGTCGTGACCGTGCAGTTATGGAACAAGCACTTGATGCAGCTGGTTTACGCGCACAATTAAAAACTATCGACGCACCTGATACGCGCCTTAATTTAAAGCTTAATGGCCGTGATCCCGATGATGCTTTCAGCTCAGTGCCTTATACAAAAGGTCAGCTTTTCTTAATTTACCTTGAAAACCAATACGGCCGTGAAAAGTTTGATGATTTTGTAAAAACTTACTTCAACGAATTTGCTTTTAAATCATTAACGACGGCTCAATTTGTTACCTACATCAAAGCTAACTTAATTGAAAAATACCCAGGCGTTGTTAGCATGGACAAAGTTAACGAGTGGATTTTTCAGCCTGGATTACCAAGTGATGCACCAAACCCAACCTCTGATGCGTTTGATAAGGTCGATAACGCCACGCAAGCATGGTTAAAAGGTGAGACAACTGCCGCGCAACTTCCGACGACTAATTGGACAGTGCACGAGTGGTTACACTTTTTAAATAACTTACCGCGCGATTTAAGCCTAGAAAAAATGGCTGCATTAGATGCAGAGTTTAACTTAACTCAATCAACCAATGCCGAACGTGCATTTGCATGGTATATGCTTGCGGTAGGTAATGGCTATCAACCGATTTACCCATCACTTGATAAGCACTTATCAGGCATTGGCCGTCGTAAATTGATTGTGCCGCTATACAAGGCATTGATCAAAAATGGTAAGCGTGAATGGGCGCACGATGTATACCTTAAAGCTCGCCCAGGCTATCACCCATTAGCGCAAGGTACCGTTGACGACTTGTTTGCTAAGTAAGCTTAACGAGCATATAAAAAGGGCGATTTATTCGCCCTTTTTGCTATTTACTTTTAGTCACTTTTTCAATGAAAGCTTGCTTTTCTTGAGCACTGGCTTGTTGCCACCAAAAATCGAGCATAGCCGCAGCATTTGGTGCGTTAGAAACGCTTGGTGCTGAGCGCGATACGGGGGCTTGCGCAGCAGTCACCGAAGCAATAGCTGCCGTACTCGCGGTAGGTGCCGCTTTTGTTGATGCAACTTGAGCTGCAGCGCCACTGCTAAAGTTTGGTTCAGGAATAACGGTTAAAGGCGTGCCTAACGACTGCCCCTTTGCTTGCAAACTCACTTGCGGCGCCTCGGCAAATACTTTTGCCGCCACTGCATTGTCTGCACGATTAAACACCACATCGTAATCCGTATCGGCGGCAATGGTCATCGTCACCCAAAATGGTTCTGAGTCAACCACTTGGTGCTCATCATAGCCTTGCTCATATAAATCTGTGTACTTAAGTTTGAGCTGATACACGCCTGGGGTAAGTTCCACCTCATCAACCCGACTGAAAAATGAATGTTCTATTTTTTTATCGCCTACTTGTAACGGCACAATTTCTTCAGGAAAACTCACCGTTTCAGCAATACTTGGGACACTCAAAAACAATGAAACAATCCCGCTTAAAAATATATATTTCCGCATAATAACTCCTTGTGATTTGATTTCAGTTTGACACTGCAAGCAAAGTTTGTCATTAGTGATATTTATTAGATTACAATGGAGCAGATCTTAACGTGAGCGAAGACACTATTTTTACTAAAATTATCAATCGCGAAATTCCAGCTGACATCGTCTATGAAGATGAGCTGAGTTTGGCTTTTAAAGACATTAACCCGCAAGCCCCTTTTCATGTATTGATTATCCCAAAAAAAGAGATTGCGACAATTAATGATATTAGCGAACAAGATGCACCTCTTGTTGGTCACCTTTATGTAGTAGCTGCGAAAATAGCCAAACAACAAGGCTTTGCAGAGGATGGATTTAGAGTTGTAATGAATTGTAATGACCATGGCGGTCAAACGGTTTATCACATCCATTTACATATGTTAGCTGGTAAAATAATGGGATGGCCACCCTATCAGGATAAGATAAAAGGCTGATTTTTAAATTTGGCGTGTAAATATTTGTAAAAGGAACCCTTTTCTGGGTTTTTATATTATTTTATATAAATATCAAAACCTTGAATTAAATTACAGCTGTATTTTTTAATGACTAATGTACAAAACGTTATAAAACTATGTTTATCCTGCCCCAATCTGGGAAATTTCTAATACGAAAGGGGTGGATTGCATGTTAGGATTGATTAGTCAACTTTATTCAAGAGTATATAAGTATGAGTAGTTCAGCCTTTTTGTTACTAGATCTAGAGCCAATTAATACAATTGGTATTAATGTATTAGAGCCTTTATTAAAAACCCAAGGGCTCAATGTTGCTACCGGAACAAACATATTAGACGTTCCTGAAGGAACTCGTTTATTGTTTATTGAAACATCAAGCCAAGACGCTTGGGGAAAATTAAAAGAGCAACTAGTAAATTTGCGCGTAAAATGCGATATCGTGTTATTCAACTTAGATGAAAATCCAGAGCTTGCTAATCGTGCACTTTTAAGCGGTATTCGCGGTGTTTTTTATACCACAGACAATGCCGATGTATTGATGAAAGGTATTCGCTTATTACTAGAGGACCAGCTTTGGTATCGCCGTGATATTATGTGTAATGCATTAAATCGCATGCTGCAATTTAATAAAGATGCCTTACATAAACTTACTGACGGTGATATTGAACCTGTAAAACTCACTAAACGTGAGAAAGCAATTATCTCGCTGATGAGTAATGGCTCTAAGAACAAAGAAATCGCAGAAGCACTCAGCATTAGCCCACACACAGTAAAAACACATTTATACAGTGCATTTAGAAAAACCAAATGCCGTAACCGTATCGAGCTACTGTCATGGGCGCAGCAAAATATTCCAGATGAAATTCGCTGATCTAGCAACTTTCATTTAATTATAAAAACAGGTACTTTGTTACCTGTTTTTCATTTCTATCCGCCAGCTTATTTGCTAACACTGGCAATTGCCATTATTCTAATCCCGTTACCCAAACCGCTTGGAATATGCATGCTCGACTCCCTCACATTGTATTTTGCTAGTGCTGCCATGATGGCTGTAATGGCGCTGCTTAATTTTTTAACTTGGCGCGCGAACAAACACACTCCCGGCACTATGCTCTACATATTCTATCCATTAGTGTTGTTTACGGCATTAATGAGCTTTGCTTTACATGGATATGTCGATAATCTCATCACTATTATCTTGGCAAATAGTTTATGGTTTAGCGCATCCATTATTCATGCATTAGCAATTAGCCAATTTTTAGGGTATCGCGGTAAAGAATTTCGATTTTTTATAATTGCGACATTACTATGTGGTGCATTGTTGATGTATTTTACGGTCGTCGATTCAAGCTTACGCAATCGTGTACTTGCTTCTGATTTACAACATATCAGCGAAGCACTATTTTTGCTGTATTTGTTTATTCGCTTCGCCCGTAAACCCTACCCCAATGGCAGTATTGTCTACATTTTAATCCTTACTATTATTAGCAGTATTTTTGTCGGGCGTGCTTTTTTAATGGAAGATGTAAACAACTTTACACTATTAAAAGAGAACTGGTTTAGCGTTACTTTACTGGTCAATGGCGTGATCGCTCCCATGTTTTATACCACCGGAATGGCACTATTATGTAACGAACGTCGAGAACAGAATCTCAACCAGTTAACTAATAAAGCGCAAAAGGATCTGGAAATAAGGGGCTTGTTTTTATCAACCATTAGTCATGAGATCCGCACTCCACTCAATGGGATTTTAGGCAGTGCGCAATTGATCTTAAACCAATCAACTGACCCACGAGACAAACCTTACTGTGAAGCCATCATAAACTCAGCTGAATCACTTAATTTACTGGTAGATAAAGTACTTGATTACGCAAGCCTTGATCAGCATAACGAAGCGCTCTATGAAGAAGATGTTGAGTTTAGAACTTGGCTACACAACCTGTGTTTATTGTTGAGTCCTCTTGCAGAACAAAAGCGTTTAAAATTTGAATTAATTTACAACCTACCAGAACAGGCTTGTTATTACTGTGATCAGCAAAAACTTCGACAAATAATTATAAACCTCGTTGGTAATGCGATTAAATTCACTGATAAAGGTGAGGTTAAAATTCGTGTTGAACTACTTGAAGAGCGCCAACTTGAGCATCATATTCGCATTAGTGTAATTGACTCAGGGCCTGGTATTGAAGATGACGAAATAGAATATCTTACAGAACCTTACGTGCAAAGCAGTGCAGGCAAAGAAAAAGGCGGAACAGGCCTTGGCCTCGCGATCACTAGCCGCCTATTGGCTAAACTAGGCTCGCAACTCGATATTATCAGTGAGCTCGATAAAGGCAGTTCGTTTAGCTTTGACATCGTGTTAGCGCTGGGTGAATTGAGCTTAGTAGAACAGCGCCACCAATCAAAAGACTATTTAACTGGTCTAGATGTATTACTGGTTGAAGATTTAGATTTAAATCAAAAAATAGCCATTGAGTTTATGGCTGATGATGAGCATAAAATCAAACTCGCTCGTGATGGTAAAAGCGCCATCGAGCTGATGCAAACCTACCACTTTGATGTGGTCTTATTGGACATGAACCTGCCCGATCTCACTGGCCAAGAAGTACTTAAAACCCTTAAAGGAATGGAGCATAAAAACCAACGTACGCCAGTATTGGCCTTTACAGCTAGCTTAAGTCCTGACGAGATAAAGGAATACTTTGCACTTGGCATTAAAGACATTGTTGGCAAACCCATCAAGCAACAAAAGTTGCGCCAAGCATTAAGTGATTCACAAAGCAGCCAAGCGCCCAGTATTGCGGTAGAGCTTAGTGATGTTTTGTACGACGGTACAGCAGCAGACACACTAAAAAGCTCTTTTAGTGAAGACGAGGTTTCGTCTATTTATAACGAGTTTGTATTATCTGCACGCAATAAATTGATTCGTGCACAACAACTGCTGGAGGAAGATAAAGAACAATGTATAAAGCTACTGCATCGTCAAGCCAGCACTGCATTACAGCTTGGCTTTAACCGCTATGGCAACGAACTAAAAAAAATCGAGCGGCGCTTACTCGATAATAAACCACTTAAAGAATCACTTACTGAAGCCTTAGTGCTGTGGCAAAGTAGCCTTGAGCAGTATTTAAAGTATGTCAGAAGTGAGTTAGCGAGTTAGCGAGTTAGCGAGTTAGCAAGAGTGAAGTTTCAAGGAAAAACAAGCAAGGTTAAAGTTTAAAAGATTCCATGCTCTTTAGTTTTAGCAGCTCATATAGAGTCTTGCAGCTTTGACGAGTTGGTTACGGCTTATCGGAAAGACGGTTATGAGCGAAAAGCAGATGGTCAATCAAACTCATTTTTGGACATTTCCGAGTTAGTGTTTTGTTTGTGTCATTTGGAATTCTGATAAATTTATGTATACCGCGCATTCAGCGGTATCGTCCACTGGTATGCCTTATTAGTTTTCTTGTTTAGTTACCTCTCGAATTATTTCTGGGATATCGTCATACGATTCATACCATATAATTGTAACCCCCAGTTCCTTCATAAGTTCCTCGTTAAGAGAATGATGACCGTATAAAAATTTATCAGCAGCACCTGTATTTTGTATGACTTTTGATTTTCTCCCATTTTGAGTCTCATAACAAAACTCACTGGAAGAAAGTCTTTTCATAAACGCAAAATGCTTACTTCTTTCAGTATTTTTCGAAGATATATCGAGCAGCCGCCTCAAATTCGGATCGGTCATTGATAAGCCAACCATAAGGCAATTGCTTTCCCTAAAAGAATTGAGTTGAACTAGATTTGACCAATGATATGAATCTGAATAAATTTGATGATAACCCTCTTCCGAAAAAACTAAGGTTGAGTTATCCAATCCATCATAAGTTTTCCGATCTTCCGGCAAGAAACCATGAACATGATAGACAGGAAGCTCATCGGGGTCATAACTTTCATTATCTGTATAAATGCACCTATGTAATATTGCATTGTTACTTAACTGCCTTTCGAGAAGGTCATCGAAATTGTAAGTAACAACTGATTTCACCTTCGCACCTGTACGTCTCGGTAAACACATGGATGCAATTGACTTTATCAATTCAGAATCTATTGGAAACTTATTGTTTCTGAGCTTGTAGAGATTCTTTGTTACTGCTTCTATAAATTCTTTTGCTTCACCATCCCATTTCGACAGCCCTTTTCGGAGATACCTGGCCGCCATTAATGCTGAAGGCTCATCAATGCTATTCAGTCTGCTGACAAGATCACCAATATCTTTATCTCCCATTGCAACATCATCAAACTCTTGTGTAAGATAAGTAACAAACAATGAATTCAGCAATGTATTCCAATCGGGCATACCGGCACTACTTGAAACACCTGCACCTAGAAGTAATGAGAATTGACCTTTTTTATAACAGCTTTTAAGGTTCTCAACTATTTCTTCTCTCTCATTCTTCCAGTCTCTAATAGGCTTGAATATAGCTGAAGATAACCTCAGGGCAAAAAGGTTATTTGCTATTTTGTTAACTACCTTCCTGTTCTTAGAGGCAATCTTATTTAGCTCTGCAGGTCCCCAAAAAGTTACTTTAAAAGGCAGGTTATTTCGGCTTAATTCATCTTCTACACGAAATAAAAATTTTTCCGATATCGGCTTAGCTGAGATGATAAGAACGTTTTCGAAATTATTCTCGGTATATTCGTTCAGAAGCCTATATATCGACCTCTCTATAAAATGCCTTACAGGCAGCCTAGCTAGATTAAATTTTATTTCTATTAATGTTGGGCCAACAAACTGATCAAATCCATCAGGTGCAAACGCATCTCCGTACTTCATCGAGTCAGTAGCAATCAGAAGTTTCTTTTCTTGACTCTCAATATGATGCTTTAATAAATGCTGGACGAGAGTTTCAAAGGAGTAGTAACTTTTTGGCCCTCCTTCGTCAATACCTGCAATAATGTCATCAATTATCATTTAATTCGCATCCTTTCTAGAAAACTAAACGCCCGCCTAACAGGCCAAAATGCTTGGCTATAATTAACGACGAAGGGGCGCAAGCCAAGCGTTTTGCATCCTTTGTTGAGGTGTTTGTTAGGTGATTGGTTGCCTGTTAAATAAATTGCGAACAATACTCTTACAATTATCTAGTGCCCATTGCCACTCGCCATGAGTTGGGGCGTCACCGTCCCACCATTCCGCGTAGAAGGTTACGTTTCTTAATTTTTCTAAGTCTAATTGCTCTTCTTCGGAAATTAACCCCTTCTCTTGACAAAGAGGAATTAGCTCTGACAAGCTAGGAGAAGGACCAAATCCATGCTCTGGAACCAAGCAAACTAAACCTTGCCTCATGAGCATTCGAGCCAGAACTAAAGTCATCCATTCATTTAAATCTACTGTTTTAAACAAACCATCTAGTGCTTTTGGTTCTATGGCTTTTCTGTGAGTAGCCTGTTTTATCGTTTTATCAACTTCTCCCTTCAACTTCTCTAGTGATAAGCCATTTTTATCAAATTTTATATTTGACAAGTCTTTCCAGACATAAGGTAAAAAAGGACTTAAAACGAAAAATAAAAATAAGAAACTAAGTGGTGATTCATTTTGTGAAGCGGAAAAATACACATGACAAGCAGATATAAATATTACAGCTAACGCATATGCCCTCATAGATTCTCCTTTCGCCTAACATTTTACAGTGCGCTCGTCGCGCATATATTTGCCGATGCCACGCTTATGTATTAATAAATCTATTTTTAACAAATAACGTAATGCATTGCCAACTATAATTTTTTATTGGTGCTAAAGATATTCAGAAAAAAGAAAACACACTCACCATTTCTAAATTATATCGCTGATTATATCTTGGTACGTCAATATTCATTACGCACCGTATAAACGTACCTAAATTGCATCTTGTATCTATTCATAATTAGCGTCACCCTGCCTCAATGGGGGACAACGAAGCCGAATACTTTAATAGAGCATTTAACATTAAACGACTTGGACCGTCTCTTGATTGCTCAAAGCAATCATTAGAGAATTTACCCTAACTCGCTTTGGGGCAGAAACGAGTTACGGTTGAAGGTCAGCTCATGGCACATATGGACAGCCAGATTTGAGCTAAACCTAAAAATCATTTCTGCCATATTAAGTGAATTGTATATCTCACTTTAACCTTGTCACTTTAGCCTTGTTAACTTGCCGCTATCTTCCATACTGATCATCAAAGCGTTCTATGTCGCTTTCATCAAGTATTGCGCCAGTTTGTACTTCTATTACGATCAAAGGCTCACTTTGGGTATTCGCTAAACTGTGCACATGGCCTGCAGCAATATAACAAGATTGATCGGCAGTTAAAGTGCTTGCTTTACCATCAATGGTAACATCAGCAATGCCTGATACCACCACCCAATGCTCCGCACGATGTTGATGACGTTGAGTCGAAAGCTTGCCATTGCTATTAACAATAATCTTTTTAACTTTAAAGCCAACGCCTTCAACTAACACTCGGTAACTGCCCCAAGGTCGATACATAGCTTGATGATGAAGTAGCTTATCACTATGCTTAAAAGCTAATAGTTTTAATAATTCAGGCAATTGATCTAATTGGTTTTTATCTGCCACCAATGTAGCATCATGAGTGTGAATAACGGCTAAATCTTTAACCCCTAACGCTGCAATAGTATGACCGCTTTCACTGTTAAGTAAGTTATTCTCACTATTTAACAACACAGTATCTGCACTTTGATTATTGCCTTGCGTGTCTTTATCAGTGCTTTGCCACAACGCGTTAAAACCACCCACATCATTCCAGTTGAGCGCTAACGGCAGCACTACCACATTTGCACTGCGTTCTAAAATTGCATAATCGACAGAATCACTTGGGCAACTTTTTAAGATGTCGTTATCTGCACGGGTAAAACCTAAATCAACACTAAAATTGGCGGCTTGTGCAATGCAACCGGCTATTTTTGGGGCAAAACGTTCAAGCTCTGCAAGATATGCACGGGGCGTGAATAAAAACATACCGCTATTCCAGCTGTATCCACCACCGGCTAGATATTGCTGGGCCTGCTGTAAGCTGGGCTTTTCTTTAAACTCATCAACTTCATAACAGTTTGAGGCTGCTATTTTAGCTCCTCTTTTGATATAACCGTAACCACAATGAGCAATATCAGGCTCGATTGCAAAAGTAATTAACTTGCCCTGCTGCGCTAATTTTACTGCATCTGGCAGCTGCGCGACTAACAATTCAAAATTATCAATATGATGATCGGCAGGCATCACCAACAAAGGAGTATCCAGCTCTTGCTGCAGCACATAATGTGCCGCAAGGGCTATCGCAGGGGCGGTATTTTTCCCTTCTGGCTCGAGTAACAATGCATTCGGTTGGACATTTATTTGCTGGCATTGGCTACTGACAATAAAACGATGCTGCTCATTACAAACCAAAATAGCATCAGTAAAGCATTCGTTGTCACAGCGTTTTAGGGTGCTCTGTAATAACGATTCATCTCCAAGTAAAGATAAAAACTGCTTTGGCATAGCTTGGCGTGACAATGGCCATAACCGCGACCCTATGCCGCCGGCCAAAATTACGGGAGTGATTGAATGTTTCATAATAGCCAGTACAGTAATGAGAAGAGGGTAGTTTAGCAGATGTTAAGCATCGAAATAACTGCGGTCTGCGAAGTAATCCACCAAAACCCTATTATAGAATTGTTACCTTTACCAACTTCAGGCATTATTATTCTCAATAAACAGCTAATCTGTGACGTCAAATATGGTTCGAGCTATCATCCTAAGCATTGCATTTATCACCATTCCAGCCTTTTCTGCTGTTTATCAATGTACTATTGATGGCGTCGTCACGTTTAGCCAACTCCCCTGTGGTGAAGACGCTAAAGAAATTACTATTCCAGCCACTAATGTAGCGCAAAGTACTGGTGCAAAGCAGGGCAAGACCATTGACGAAGACATAGATAGTTATCTTGCCACGCAAAAAATTGACCGAAACATCGCACTTATCCAGCGTGAAATAAAACAATTGCAAGAGACTTTGGCAGCACAAAAAACTAAAATAAACTATATGACTCAGGATACTGCAAATAGAATGGGGGCAAGCTCAATTGCAGATGCCATTGCACAGCGCACCGCCCAAGTGGAACAACGCATCAAACCGCAAATAGAGCAATATCAACAGCAGCTTGAGGCGTTAAACACCTTGAAAATACAACTAAACCAGTAATTATTTTATTACCTGTTTAACCACTTTTATTAGTTGCTCAATATCGCTACTGTCGTTGTAAATATGCGGTGATACTCGCATCCCGTATGCCCGCACATCAACACTAATATTCGCCTCAGCCAATGCAGCTAAAACCGCAGTTTGTTGCTCGGCAAAATTAATGATTGCCGTGCCACTGCACCTAGCTGGTTCAACTGGCGATACTACATAAGGAGCCAATGCGGTGGTTAATTGCGCAAGCAGCGCTAAATTATGAGTCCGTACCTTATTAATACCTAACCGAGCAAAGTAATGAATACTGTGCCCTGCAATGACAAATGGTGCTATTGAAGGCGTTCCGCCCCAAAAGCGCAGCGCGCTCTCATGATAAACGAAATGATTAATATCAAACTCGAACGGGTTTTGATGAGAAAACCAACCAACATCTTGTGGTTCACACATCGCTAGCTGCGCTTTACTCACCCATAAATAAGCTGCACCAGGACCAGAACAGAGCCATTTAACACTGGAGCCAATCATAAAATCAACGTCAATTTGGCTTAAATCTAACGGCAATATACCCGCCGATTGCGCCACATCAACAATACTTAAGCACCCGATTTGCTTACAGTATTTGCTAATTTCTGCCACAGGCGCTTGCTGCCCTGTATTTGAATAAACATGACTAATAAACACTAAATCAATATCTGGTTTTATATACTGTTGCCATACTGCGCTGTCGGTTAAATCTAGGTGCTCAGGAATAAACTCAATTTTAGCACTACTGGCTAAAGCTTTTTGCATCGCAAACCCCATGCTAGGGAAGTCACTTTGCGCCATTAGCACTTTACAGTCCGCTTGTTGCAACCGAGGGTGAGACATCACAAGCTTAGTTAATGCACTGGAGAGGTTCACTTGTGGGCAAAACTGCTCACTTGGAGAATTAAATAGCAAGCTAAGCGCCGCAGTAAAACGGTTTATAGCTGGTAACCACTGCAGCCAAGGCTCTTTGTTACTCGTTTGCCACGGAGCAAAAAAGTGTTGGTTAAAGTCATCTTGACTACTTTTTAATGCCCGACCAACAGAGTGATTTAACAAGTAGCAGCCAGATGCGAGGTTAAAATCATCTTTATACATCTTAATTACCCACCCATTGTTTAAGCTGTGTTAAATCATGATACCGGGTTTTGATATCATCACGCTTTGCTGCTGCTCGACGATCTCTTAATTGCTCAAGTGAATCTAATAACACATGCAATGGCGGGCCGCTGGCGGTCACTTTATTCATATGTTGCTGTTGCATTTGTTGCGCCGGTTGGGCAATAAATTTACTCACCAATTGATTATGATGACCAATTGCCGTATCACCATGAAGTTTACACACTTGAATAAATAACTTAGCGTTGGTTTTAAACCACTCTGTGTGGCGCGCTTCACCTGATGCTAAAAAATCATCCATTAAACTAGGCATGCGCATTGATTCACGTAGTATTTGCTGATCCTCAGGCATCATATATAAAAATTTATCCACCAACATTTGTGAATAACTTGGCTCATTAGCAAAACACAGCCCTAATAACATATCAATCACGTTAATACCGGCAAAATCGCCCGCATTCGCGCCGCGATAAATCTCTTTACCGACCCGATATGGTTTATAGTAAGGACGAACACAAAAGAAGAACCGTTCGGTATCGAGCTGATTATATAGCGCCGTATTTGACTCAATAACATCTACAAGTGCCTGCTTAGTCACTTTTAGCAACTCGCCGCACAATGGGTGTGAAATTCCTAACGGCTGAATTTTAAGTAAAGCATCTGCGGCGCGCTTATAGGCTAAAATGCCTTTGGTGTTGTAATCAATAAATAGCTTTTCATCGCTCAGATCAGTAAAGCGCTTATATAAGCCATTTACCGCTTTGTTATGAGTGGTTAAGTGCGCTGTCGCAAAACGTGGCGTTACCCCGATTGACGCACCAATATGCATGGCCAGTGCTGAGGCTTCCACCAGCGGTGACGTTGTTTCTCGTGATGGTTCAGTGATCTCATGGCGTCTACACGCAGCCATAAATAACCCCACATTTCCTAGCAAATCAAAGGCGCGATCAAACCCTTCATCGGTATTGCCCTCGGCCAGTAACTTACGGATATGCGCGTTACCTTCGCTTTCTAGCTGGTGTTTAAATTGCTCCCCAACAAACTCTACATTGGCTTTATCTTCTTGCTGCCAATAAATAACCTCTAACTGACTGTTGATCTCTACAAAGCGGGTTCTGAGCCACTCGTCAAATGCCTGAGTATTATTGCTCATCTGCATAACTCCCCATCAAATATTTATTGCATTTATGTTAACAGATAATATGGAGTACAAATCAGCAAAACCACTAATAAAAAAGCATAAAATTAGTGAAATTCACTCTATAATAAAAATTAAACACGACTTATTGCCATCATTTATGAATCTAGATAAAAAAGATCAACAGCTACTAACCTTGTTACAAAATAATGCGCGCACTGCTGTTTCAGAGCTTGCAACAGCAGTCAGCCTTTCTGACACCCCATGTTTACGGCGTATCAAAAAACTTGAGGCAAGCAAAGTGATCTGCGGCTACCATACCGCTATAAACCCCCGCTCACTTGGCTTAAATGTATTGGTTTATGCATTTGTGCGCTTAAGTCAAAATTCGGTCAGCGCAGCTAATATATTTGAAGAACAAGTTGAAAAGCTTAATCATGTACTTGAATGCTCTGTAATATCTGGCAGCTATGACTATTTATTAAAAATAATTGCAACCGATTTAGAAAGCTATGAAAGCTTTGTAAAACATAAACTGGGGAGTATTAATTGCATCGCGAATATTGAGTCTACGGTAGTTTTAAAGCAGACATTTAGTAAAAAGCAGCTACCGCTTTAAAAAATAACACTATTTAATGCTGATTCGCTATACTGAAAAATCTTCTATAAAAATAATTTTCAACAAGGAAGCATGTGAAGATCTTTCGCTCAACATTGAACTCGTTTGTTTTTTACATACTTTTTGCTGTCGCGTATTTTACAGCTGGTAAATTACTGACAAACTTTGCTTTTCAATCACAAGTTATCCCTATTTGGATACCAGCAGGAATTGCGTTGGTTGGCTGCTTTATTTGGTGGTGGCGCTTCATTCCTGCGTTGTTTATTGCCTCTGTTGCATTTAATTTGAGCATCAACGATAACGCCATCAATGACCAAGTGTTGATTGGCAGTACTTTAAACGAAGTGGCATTAATTGGCTTAGGAGTGATTTTGCAAGCCCTCGTTGGTGCTGCTTTACTGAGATATTGGTTAGGAAATCCTCTGCATTTAAAGAAACGCCAATCAATTATTTATTTCATTGCAGTTGTTGGTATTGCCGTTAGTCTTATATCAGCCAATATTGGGGTGTTTGCATTAAGTGAATTTAACCCTGCGTATAGTGCCGCTAACCATTGGCAAAATGTTATTTATTGGTGGCTCGGAGACGCCCTTGGCGTACTCATTGCCACGCCATTTTTATTAGCATTATTACAACCTACATTTAAACAGCACTATGTTTCTCCATTACCGACGATTGCTGTCTGTTCTGTATTATTTGTCTCAGTAGCTTTAACAACCAAACTCTACAATCAAGAAAGTTATTCCAACGCTATACAAATTGCAAAGCGCGAAACGTCCATCATTGAAAACAGCTTACTTCGTCATTTAAATCTCAGCCAAATTGCGGTGCAGAGCCTCGCAAGCCAAATCCAATCAACCCCGACGGTCAGTAAGCAAGAGTTCGACAGTTACAGTGCAAAATTACTGGCTGAACACTCTTTTATCAAAGCATTTTCTTGGAATCGAAAAATCTCACCCGATCAAGTCGTTGCTTTTAATACCCGCTTAAGCGAACTGTATGAGCCCTTTAGCTTAACTCCTCGTGTTACGGGGGCGCCATTAGCAGATGACGATCCTCTTGTAGTCGTTACCTATATAGCTCCGCTTGCAGGCAATGAATCAGTTATTGGCTTTAATTTATTTTCCCGCGAAGATCGTCGTGAAACTTTACTCGACCCGCGAATTAAGAATCACCCTGTTAGCACCAAAATAATTCAACTTGTGCAAACAAAACAGCCTGAGCCCGCTTATTTATTATTTGCTCCAGTGTACCAACAAAATAATGAGGTCGCGTCTATCAAGGGTTACGCTACTGGGGTGTTTTTAGTGGAGAACATGATCGCGCAATCACTTTCTATCGCCCAGAATGAAATGTTTAATATCTCTATTTATGAATCGCCAAGTAGCCCTCCTTTTTATAATAACGCTCAAAATGTGCCAACAAACACGAACAAATTAACAACCATTGAGATTAATTTTGCCGGGCAAACTTGGTTCGTCGATTTAACCATCAAAGATGAATTCTTACCCCATCAAAACAATAACATGACCCTCTTTTTACTTATTTTGCAGGTCATTGTCAGCTCACTAATTTTGCTGATCCTGTTATTGTTTAATTATCAACATAGTGCCCTCTCACGTTTAGTCGCTGAGCGAACCCGATCATTAGTCAAAGCTAAAAAGCAATCCGATTTAGCGAACCAAGCGAAGAGCCGCTTTTTGGCAAATATGAGCCATGAGATTCGTACCCCACTGAATGCCGTAATAGGGTTTTCTACACTCGCGAAAAATGAAGACAGCGTTGAAACCTTAAGTGGTTATCTTCATAAAATTAATTTGTCCTCAAAATCATTATTAAGCCTGATTAATGACATACTCGACATCTCTAAAATTGAATCACAAAAGCTCACTTTAGAAGTCGCTCCATTTGATTTAAATAATTTACTTGATCGGATCAACAGCATGTTTGAACAAAGTGCACAGCAAAAAGGTATTGGTTGGAAGATTGATAATAACTTACCAATCGATACTTGGTTTGAAGGTGATGTTATGCGGATCGAGCAAATTTTATTAAACTTATGCAGTAACGCCATTAAATTCACCTCAGAAGGTGAAGTAAAGCTCAGTGCATCTAGCAAGAAGCTATCCGAACAACGTCTGCAAGTTACCCTTGCAATTTCAGACACAGGTATCGGAATTGCAGCAACTGAGCAAAGTAAATTATTTGATGCCTTTACTCAGGCTGATAATTCAACATCCCGTAAGTTTGGAGGAACAGGGTTGGGGTTAACAATCGCAAAGGAACTCAGTTTACTTATGTCAGGAGACATTAGTATTCAAAGTGAAGTTGGTAAAGGTTCTACGTTTACTCTTTGTGTCGAATTAAATAGCTGCGCGGCACAACCGACAGCACCTCAAAAATCGCCCCAACATGTTGACCTAAGCCGATTAAAAATATTGGTTGCAGAAGACAATAGTGTTAATCAACTCGTCATAAAAGCAATGCTTGGCTCTTTGGGGATCACCCCAACAGTGGTAGAAAATGGGGAGCTTGCTGTAGCACAAATCAAAATGCATGACTTTGATTTAGTTTTAATGGACTGCCAAATGCCAGTCATGGATGGTTATCAAGCAACGGCCCTGATACGGAAAATTAAAAACGCCGAGCAATTGCCTATTATTGCGTTAACCGCTGATGTTATGCCTGAAGATAAAGCTCACGCTTTAGCAATTGGCTTTAATCAACATCTTGCAAAACCACTCGAACTCGATAAGCTAACCGAGTGCCTAATCAATTATGTGGATGTTTATGAATCTTAATGGAATATTACTCACTCTTGTTTTACTAATGACGTCTAGCTTTGCTATCAGCCAAACCAACTGCGTGACCCAGTTAACTGATTTAAACTATATAATGAAAAGCAAACAACAAGGGCTTTTGCGGTTCGAGAAAAATAAGCCGACCACTGAGTTTGCCTATCAAACAACACCGGCATACAGTGACTACCTAAACTTCGCATATCAGTCTATTTTGCATGCTAACCCTCGTGCTTCGATGCCTTGCCCTATTCAAACCGAAACCTATCAGCTGTTAGTTAAGCAACAGCAACGACCAAGTACACCAAACATTGTCGACCTTATCGCACCTTTTGAGTTGCGCCAAAACAATACTAAAAAAGCGGTATTGTTAATTCACGGCCTGACAGACTCACCGTTTACTTTTCATGACTTAGCAAAAGTTTACTTTGAACAAGGTTACAACGTACGAACTTTATTATTACCCGGTCATGGGACAGCCGCAGACGCGTTGAGCAGCGTTACAGCCAAGCAATGGCAACAAGCGGTAGACTATGCGATTACTCGTACCAGCCAGGATTTCGAGCAGGTTATATTAGGCGGTTATTCAACAGGTGCCGCTCTTTTACTTAATTCTTTAACGCTTAACCCAATCAATACAAGAATAACTGCGCTGATGTTGTTTTCGCCTGCCACCGAGCCACACAATAAAAATGGCTGGCTTGCCAAATGGATTGACCGTATCCCTTTTGTTAATTGGATAGATAAAGACGCCGACATTGATTTTGCTAAGTATGAGTCTTTTCCTTTTAATGCTGCGGCAGCTGCTGATGATGCAATGAGCAATATTGCGCTGCATAAATTAACTCAGCGACCATTACCCAATCTACCTATTTTTTCCGTAATGAGTGGTGTAGATACCACTATTGATACACGTGCCTCATTGCAATTATTAAGCACATTACATGATGTAACAGTACGCCCCGCCAACCGGTTAGATACATTGATTTATTATGGCGACAAAAAAATCATGAACAGTGATTTCCCCACAGATTACACAGTCATAAATCCACAATGCCAAAATGCAAGTTGTAAGCATATTCATGGTATTTCTCATATTGCCGTGGTTAACTCACCTAACAACCCGCATTATGGTGCGCAAGCTCATTACCGTAATTGTGGCAGTTACCTTGATGACGACGCCCTGTACTCAAGCTGTAAAACCACGAATGAGCCAAATATTGGCGAACGTACGGCAGAAAATATTGCAAGGTTTCCAACCTTTCAACGGCTCACTTATAACCCCTACTTTGATGAGCAAGCAGGGTATATCAAACGATTCATAGAGCAGGTTGAAAACTTGCAAGGCAAACAATAATGACCGCATTTAGCCATCGTTGGTTCACCAGTATTAATGAAATAGATGCGAGTGTTTGGAAATCATTTTTTGCAACAAACCCATTTACCGAACATGCCTTTTTATTTGCTTTAGAGCAGAGCCAGTGTGTATCTGCTGAAACTGGCTGGCAACCGCATCATTTAGCGGTGTATGAAAATGACACTCTGGTCGCACTTGCGCCTGGTTATCTAAAAAGTCACTCTTACGGTGAGTATGTATTCGATTGGGCGTGGGCCGAGGCTTACCAACAACATGGCTTAGAGTATTATCCTAAATGGCTTTGTGGCTCTCCTTTTAGCCCTATTGAAGGACCACGCATTGCTGTTGCCTGCACACAACCAGAGCAAGTATATCTGTATATTACGGAGTTATTAACAACTCACTGCCAGCAACAAGGGTGGTCGGGTTGGCATATTAATTTTTGTACGCAACAGCAAGCCTCACAACTGACAGCCCATCATGGGATGCATCGCATAGGCGTGCAATTTCAATGGCAGAATCATGGATATGCTAACTTTGATGACTTTTTAGCCAAAATGACTGCACGAAAACGCAAAGTATTAAAAAAAGAGCGCAGTAAAATAGCCCAGCAAAACATCACTATTAAGTGGCTGCAAGGTGAACAAATTACACTTGCTGTTATGAGTCAGTTTTGTGAGTTCTATCAGCGCACTTACCTAAAGCGTTCTGGTCATATGGGGTATTTAAGTCATGATTTTTTTGTGCTGTTACACGCGCTTATGGCAGATAAATTAGTGATTATGCATGCAATACGTGGCGATGAAGTGATCGCTGCAACACTGAGCTTTAAAAGCACTAACACTTTATACGGGCGCTATTGGGGAGCTTTAGAGGAAGTAGACTGCCTACACTTTGAGCTGTGCTATTACCAAGGGATTGAGTATTGTATTCAGCAGCAATTAAATTGCTTTCACTCCGGCGCACAAGGCGAGCATAAAATAGCGCGCGGATTTGCTCCTGTATTTACTCACTCAGTGCACCACGTTCTCGATGCAGATTTTAGTCCTGCGATTGCTGATTACTTAAAGCGCGAGCAGCAACATTTACGTATTTACCACCAGCAATGCACTGAGTTATTACCCTTTAAAAGTGCCAGTTAAGAACGATACCGCTTAAACATCAATAGTTGATTATTCGCAGGCATAGCAATGTCATTTACTAACATTAACCCTGCTGACATAGCTAATTGTTGGATCCACTCAAAGTCACGAATACCACTTAAATTATCTTGTTGTTTTAGAAACTCATCAAAACGCTGATTACTTTCACTGGTAAAGTGCCCCTGATATTTAAACGGCCCATAAATACATAACATGCCTTGCGCTGCTAAATGCTGTTCAACCCCATTAAAAAATCGCTCAACGAGTGCTTTGCTAACTATATGTAACGTGTTGGCAGTGTAAATCGCGTTGACCTTTTTAACCGGCCATGGCTCATTTAAATCAAGCTCTATCGGCTCATGTAAATTAGCTAACTGTGCCTCAGCAAGCCATTGTTTGATGCCATAGTGATTGATCAACCGATCACTTGTGTACCATTGTAAGTGCGGTAAATGTGCAGCAAAGTGCACGCTATGCTGACCCGTGCCTGAGCCAATTTCTAACACGTTATCAATATCAGCAAAGTAGCCTTTTAGCTCGCTAAGAATAGGAGATTTATTATTTTCACAGGCCTGAGAGAAAGGTTTATCCATGCAAATTTGTGCACCATGTTTGGTAATTAATGCACAACAGTAAAGCAAAAATATAAAACGATGTCTTGTCCTAATTTATTAAAAACCAAATAACTCACTTTAATTCATAGAGTTAAAAATTTTAATAATCATTGGTACGAGTTATGCTTTTACTAGTATGAATCAACCAAATGGAGAACATTATGTATATTTCACCCTATACCGCACTTGATGCTGCTTTGGCTGCAAGTGAAAAGTCAGACACAGATAAAACGACCTGCGACGAACGTGGCACTATCATCGACTTACTTTCGCAATCAAATCAACACACACAAGCCTTGAGAAAACATGAAACCGATCAAATATTTATTCTTGGTTACAATTAAACACTTACTCTCTCGTCAAAATTTTCAATTTGTGACTTGCACCAAAACCGATTAACTGTAATGATAACAATTATCGTTACAGTTAATCGGTTTTCTTATGCACGACCATCAAGCTATGCTTTTCTATCAACAGCAAATGAAGTGCGCTTGCCTGCGCCCTGGTCTACATGCCCCAGCCTTAGTGGCAGACTATATTGAAGCAGGATTAAAGGCGGCTCGCTATTACGAGAAACAGCAGTGCGCGCTGCTACAAGAACTTTATTTAAGACGCACTTTCCATGAAATTCTCAACAAAATGTGCGATTCTTTAATTCATTGTGCCATTCGTAAACAATGTTTAGAGCAACTTTATAAACCTCTGATGGCCTTAAAGCGCTTTTATAAAACCCATAACAGTACCAGAAAATACCTTATCTTGGAGCGAGAAGCGCGTATTCTCAGCCACGAATTCAACCCTTTTTAGGAGCTTTTATGAGCGAATTTAGAACCGAATCAGATAGCATGGGAGAATTACAAGTCCCAGCTGATGCACTTTATCAAGCCCAAACTCAACGTGCGGTAAATAATTTTCGTATCAGCGGCTTAGTGATGCCAAAGCAGTTTATTACCGCCCTTGCCTACATAAAACAAGCCGCTGCGCAAAGTAACTATGAGCTTGGTCACTTAAGTCAAAACAAGGCAAAATTAATTGAGCGTGCTTGCCAAGAAATTATCGATGGCCAGCATTTAGCGCATTTTCCTATTGATGTATTTCAAACGGGATCAGGTACCAGCACTAATATGAATGCCAATGAAGTGATCGCAACATTAGCGAGTAGCTATGGCGATGAAACTATTCATCCAAATGATGACGTAAATATGGGGCAAAGCTCTAACGACGTGATCCCCACAGCCATTGCAGTAAGTAGTGTAATTAACGTGGTGTATGAGTTATTTCCGGCGTTGGATCAGCTATCTCAAACATTAGAGCGCAAAAAATCAGAAGTGGGTGACATAGTAAAAACGGGCCGTACTCACTTAATGGATGCTATGCCTGTCACTTTCGCGCAGACCCTAAACACTTGGCAACACCAAGTTGATACGGCCATGGCTGGTATTCGCTATAGCCTCGAAGGAGTTTCAGCATTAGCACAAGGTGGCACTGCGGTAGGTACCGGCGTCAATGCCGATCCACTATTTGCAGAGCAATTTTGTAAAAACCTTAGTGCAAATGTAGGGGTACGCTTTGTACCGAGTAAAAACTTTTTCTACAACATTGGCTCACAAGACGCGATCGTAGCCCTTTCAGGGCAGTTAAAAGTACTCGCAGTTGCACAAATGAAGATGGCAAACGATCTACGCTGGATGAATTCAGGCCCGCTTGCTGGGTTAGTTGAAATTGAGCTTGAAGCACTGCAACCGGGCTCTTCAATTATGCCAGGCAAGGTTAACCCTGTGATCCCTGAAGCGGCGGCGATGGTGAGTGCCCAAGTTATCGGTAATGACGCTACTATTACCGTAGCAGGCCAATCTGGTAACTTTGAACTCAACGTCATGCTACCCGTGATCGCCTATAATATCTTGCAAAGTATCGAGTTGCTTGCCAATAGTAGCCAAGCATTAGCTGATAAAGCGCTACGCTCCTTCAAGGTAAATCAAAGTAACATCGATAAAGCACTCGCTAAAAACCCCATTTTAGTGACTGCTCTTAACCCGGTTATTGGCTATGAAAAAGCAGCCAAAATAGCCAAACAAGCTTATCAAAGTGGACAACCGATTATTGATGTAGCAGAACAAGAAACTGATCTTTCACGGAGCGAGCTAGAAGCCTTGCTCAACCCAGCAAAGTTAACCCAAGGCGGATTATAAACAATACTAAGCCCGTCATTTGGCGGGTTTAACCTTTGAATGTCATAGTTTTTATTGCTGTGTTATGTGCAAAGTGTATGATAGTGGTTACTTGTTCATCACTGTGAAGGTTTCTCATGCGCTTATCTATTATCGCTGTACTACTCCCACTTTGCTTATCTGCTTGTTCAGATGCAGCCACCTCTAATAGCAACCAACTTAGTCCTGCCCCTGCAGCACTAGTGAAAGGCAATCAAGCAACTAAGTTAGACCCGCAAATGCAAGAACAACCAACAAGAGAAAATATTAAAAAAGTCCATCAACAGTTAACAGCGCTAACCGCGGACTTACAATGTGATAGCAGCGCACAATGTAAAGTAGTACCTGTTGGTAGCCGTGCTTGCGGCGGCCCTAGTAGTTACCTTGTTTACTCGAGTAAAACGGCAGACGAGCAAGCAATAGAGCAACTAAGCAAAAAAATTACCACCCTAGAAAGCCAATTTAACGCTGAGAACTCGATGGTCAGTATTTGTCAGCACCTAATGGCACCAGGGGCGCAATGTGTTGAAAATAAATGTGTTAAACTAGACAGCTCTGCGGCAAGTGTTTATTAAGGGATAACCATATGAGTTGTTTATCATATTTTAAATGTTTAGTTTCAACAGCCTGCTTGGTAATTGTCAGTGGCTGTATGAGCACTACAGATTCAGCCCCGGCAGAAAGCGCCAGTTTGGCTCAAGTAAATAATAATTTAAATGAATTAGTACAAGACACAAGCTGTACAGCGAGCTTTCAATGTAAAGTGCTTGAAGTTGGCCAACGTGCATGTGGTGGCCCAAGTCGTTATGTGGTGTATTCTACGCTCAACACTGAGCAAGAAAAAGCCGAACAGTTAGCGCAACAAACCAACTTGCTAGAAGCTGACAATAATAAAACTAATGGTTTAACTGATTGTTTACCCGTGTTACCCGTACAAGCGCTGTGTATAGATAAAACGTGTCAGTCGTTTGAGCTAAAATAGTGCTATGATATCTGTGCTAAACCAACAATGGGATTAGTACAGATATAATCAACACGCCAATAATACAAATACCCGCTTTAAAAATATGCTGCATTGGCATTTGTTTTTTCACCCAGTAAGCATAAATAAATCGCACAAAATAACTCGCGGCAGTGCCAAACAAGGCGAAAATAATTAAGTACGCGATTAAAACTATATTCACAGCAACTCATTTTTTATAAGGAATTAAGCCCTTAGTGTAAGGGCTTAATTTAAAGAAGGCAAAACAGACTGTATTAGCGCTTATTGGTATGAGCAATCAATAGCTCTGCAACTTGTTGCTTTACTGCCCGTTTATCATCAGTGTCTACGCCAAACCGCTCAGCAAGTAGGGCGATTTCCTCATCATTTAGATTAAATGAAAGGCGCTGACGCGTCTTTTTTGATTTCACTTCAAGCGCTAAAATTTTACGGATCATATCCGAGGGCGTGAGTTCTTGATCAATGGCTTGCTTTTTTATCGACTTTTGCACTTCACTGCTAAGATCAAAAGCCATTTGCGTCGCTCTTACAGCTTGCTCTTGGCGTAACCATTTATCTTTTGTATTGCTCACTGCGCATCTCCTGGAAACAGGTCAACTATATCAGTGATTGGCCGAGTTAGAGTAAGTGACACTTCAGTTTCACCGCCATCCCAAATTTCAATATTGAGGCCATGGCTTTCATCACTTGATTCGAGACAAATCATCTCACAAGGTTCGCCACCTTGCTGTTCATACTGAGGAAGCGCTTGGTTGCGATAATCTTTATTATGAAAGTAACACACAAACGGCGTTTCAGTTTGTTGATAGCTGCTACCTAAAAACTGCATATAACGCTCTGGGGTATTTTTTACCTCAATGAAAGTTAGGTCTTCTTCATCAAAAATACGCGCAAATTCATCCAGCGTGAAAATTTCATCCACTTCATCACGTTGAATCTTAATTGAAAAATTAGCCCATTCTTCACCATCACTACGTTCAATTTGCAAAAATACAACTTTACCTGCATCACTTTCAAGCACCAGCTCATAATCAGCACTATGCTGATATTGATAAGTTTGTACATCTGTAACACGCAAAGTTTGCCCTTTTAGCCAACTCGGGTAAGCAAACGAATCAATCACTGTGAACATGTCGCCTATTTTAAGCTCACTTGGGTGGTTGAGCTGGCGTTCAGGGGCTTTTTTAGATTTAAAGAAGTTAAACATAGTCTGCCTCATAAGCAAAAAAGGTAACCAAACAGTGCTCGGTTACCTTTTTAATAATCAATAATACCGCGTTAGCCGTTTTGCTTAGCTTTAATACGCGCTAGGATATCTGCACTTTTCGGGCTGGTATCGCCAATTCCGGCTTCAGCCATTTTTGCTTTAAGATCATCGCCGTTAGTGTCCGCTTCAAGTTGCTTTGCAGCACCTAGTTGATCTTGACGATCTTGTTGACGTTGCTTAATACGCTCAAGTGACTGACGTGCATTAGTCATCGACGAGCTATTTGTATTAAGCGTACTGTTTACCGCCATGGTAGCTTGTTGTACGCTTTCAGTGGTTTTAACCATAGTAAGCTGACGCTGATTTTCTTTAATCGACTTTTCTGCATCTTTTACTTGCTGCTTAAGTGTCACAATGTGATTACTAAAGCCCGCTAACACTTGATCATGCTCTGCTTTTTCATTTTCAAAATCACCGATTTTCTCAGCAATTTCTAGCGCTAATGCTTCATTACCTTTTTCAAGCGCTTGACCAGCATAAGCTTCGTGCTCAGCTATTGAGGCATCTAATGCGCTAATTTTACGCTTCGTTTGCATCTCTTTTGCCATCACTTCCGTTAAGCTTTTCTTAGCACGTTGTAAGGCATTTTGTGCATCAGCAATTTCTTGTTCAAAAATACGGATACCATTGGCATCAACAATTGCTTCGCCTGCTTCACGAGCGCCGCCACGTACTGCTGTAAATAATTTCTTTAAAATACTCATAATCTTAACTCCACGTAAAATAGCTAGCTATTAATCGTTTAAATAAATGGTTACCGCTTCTAATGCATCAATGGCATTATCGGCTAATGTAACTAGCTCATGGGTAATATCATCAAACGATGAATTAACCGACAAAGCACCAAAGATCGCATATTTATCATCAATCTTTGCAAATGCACTCAGTGGGATTGGTACATTTAAACGTAATAATGTTTCGTTTAACTCACCACGTAATTCAGATTTAACTTCCTCGTCCGCAAATAAGTAACTAATACATAATAGTTGCTCTTGTGTTTGCGTAACAAAAATTGGAAGCTCATCATTGCCATCAACTATGACTTGCAACACATCTTGCTCACCTGGGTTGGCAATCAAGAAAGACTCAAAGTTAGCGCCTTCGGTTTCAAAAGATGCTAGTTTTATTGAAAGTTCATTTAATTCCATGTCTCTGCCTTTTGTCATTTGACATATTATGTCTGAGTTAAGATTCGCACGGTCGACATATTATGTCAACCATGTTTTATTAATTTTTATACAATTCGCTTTCTATCTGCCATGCACTTCGATAGTAATCGTATAAAGTACCTGACCCTAATTGATTGACTTCAATATCATTTATTTGTTCAAAATAATGACTAGGGAATATAAATGCAGCCAATAAATATTTTTGACTGACCCACCTAGAAGCAACAGGAAGCTGTGTCGTCTCTGCAATTCTCGCACTAGCGGATTTGCCTGTAGTCGTTGCAATTGTCCAACCCCACTGCCCAAATGAAGGGATATTTTGCTGATATTGCTCTACATGTTTAAAACCAGCTGCTTTAACCGTTTTACCAATACTTAAAAAAGCTTTTTTAGCATGATAAGGCGAGGTTGACTGCACAGCCATCGCCCCATCTGCGGCCAACAATTGCCGAATATGATTATAGAAATAATCGCTGTACATCTTATTTAAGTCAGGGTGATTTGGATCAGGTAAGTCAATAATAATAGTATCGAAACGCTTACCTTCATCAAGCAACCGCTCAACCTCTATAAATGCATCGCCTACGATTACGTTCGCTCTAGGATCAAGCATGGCGTTACCATTAAGTTTTCGCAACCGTGCATTGATCTGTGCCGGCGCTGTAAACTCATTGCTTGGGTGGCCAAATAAATTAAGTAACTGACCATCCAAATCAATTAATGTGACTTCTTGTACTGGCCACTTTAATACATCACGCATAGCAAGCCCGTCGCCACCACCAATAATCAACACGTTATCATGGCGATTAGAGGCTAACAGTGCGGGATATACGAGCATAGAATGATAAATTTGTTCATCAACGCTAGAAAACTGTAAGCGACCATTTAAATAGAGATCGGTAATTGGTTCTGGTTGATTACGACTTAACCGCTCAGTTAATACCAAATGCTGATATTTCGTCGCTTCAGAGTAAATAACTTTATCTTTATAAAGCACGTTACTTAAATTCTTCATCCAACTACTGCCAAGTACAAGGATAAAAGCAAACAACACCAATAAACCAATATGGCAAACAAGCAGTAGCTTGGCATAACGTACATGGCTGTGATAACGCCATAAGAAAGCTAAGCCGGCAATAATATTAAATAGCGCGGTCCACGCAGCGGCTTGCATAATTGGCATCGCCAACATAATGCTCACCCATATGGCTGCGCCAATACCAGCGCCAATGTAGTCAGCCCCGTAGATTGTACCGGCATTATTTTCTAAAAATCGGCCATAAACATGCTGACGAATACGGGCTATCAAGGGGATCTCCATCCCTATCAATAAGCCAAGCAATAAACCAAATACATAGGGTAAGAAACGTGACCATTCTTGAAGTTTCTGAAAAACATAGCCATTGAGCACCACATCGGCGGGCAGGTTAAAAATCTCAGAAAATATATGTGGTAATGAATAACTAACGGCTATTACGCTGGCAATAGCTAATATGCAACCCATGCCAACTAAAGCTATCAGACTCTCAAGCCAAGCAAATGCAGTAAATGGATCTTTAAACCAGCGGGCTAAAAAAGCCCCCATGCCCATAGCGACAATCATAGTACCGATCATTGCATAAATAGCACTCTCTACTGAACCAAGAACACGCCCTGCATAGTGAGATAACAGATACTCATAAATAAGGCCGCACCCAGCGAGTACGGCCATAACAGTTATTAATAAAAAATCATGCCCAAGTAAACTAAACTTACTTGGGCTTTGGTTTGTGTGTGACAAGTTTTATGCGCCTAATAGAGTTGCCATAGTAATACCCACTGCAAATGAAACAGCAGCAGAAATAGTGGCTACACCAATATTTTTTTGGCGATTGACTTCATCTGAAATATCACAACCTGATAAGATTATTTTGATAGTAATTAAATGCAGAGCAATAAACACCACTAAGCTCACCAATGCACTAATCGCCCAGTAAACTAAGCTAGTGTTAATACTATCTGCAACATAAGGGGCAATACCTGAAGCCGCCGTAATTGCAAGCGCACTACCAATTAGAAAACCAGCGTAGCGGATACCAACCGCCAAATTACCATCTATAATAGCTTGCTGTAGGCAATCACCACTGCGATTAGTGCGCTTAAACAACTGTACGCGATACTGACTCACTAACAATAAAGCAATACTGCCAATAATAAATGCCGCAATCACTATTGGTAGGCCGTGCCAACCCTCTGTTGCCACCCAAAACAACGCTGAACGTATTACGATCGCCACACTGACAACATGACCAAAATCAATCACAGCAGCAGTCACATTCCCTTTAACGATTTCGTCATGCAGGCTTACTTTACGCAATGCAACTTTATCTTGAAAAAAGTGACCAAGCTTGATCATCACAATCGCTAATAAACCATAGCCACCCATTTGCAGTGCTTCTTGTTGTAAAGACGCAGCAAATGCACCACTACTGACACCTGTAAGCACAATGGCTAACGCAACTAGTCCTGCCGCAAAACTGATACCAAACGCAAAGTTATCACGTTCAGTAATTTCATCATTGGCATGTAAGTTTGATACCCAGCCTTTAATAAACTTCAAGCTCACAAATAAGGCAATGATAATTGCAAAATCAATCGCAATTGCTTGCAGCGACCACATAGTTATTCCATTAAAATCGTACATATTCTTATAACTCCAACACTAAATCTTTTAAATAGCCGCTTACTTACCGCGGCTAACACCGCGAGAGGTTCTGCTACTACTGTCTCTAACCGAGCCCGAACTTTTACTATAACTACTGCTCTTTGAATAACTACTACGGGTTTTCGGGGGGGTATAACTGCTTCGACTTAACCCGGAAGCACCGGTCTTCTTCGACGCATAAGGACTAGTAAACTGCTTACCTTGACGTTGATAAGACTGACGTGTTCGTGTTTCTACAGCTGTCTGTGCTTTCATCTGTTTCGGGCTAGTATATCGAGCACGACCGTAATCGTTATAATAGCTGTATTTACGTCGCTTGCTCCAACTACCATATTCAACACGATCAAAGACATCACCTAAAATACGGTACATACCATACCATTGCCAGAAACTAATACCGTTACTATTTGTTTGCCAGTTCCCATAGTTTGGGTTTCCGACAAGTTGATTGCCTTCCCCCTCACCTTCCGCTTGCTTGCTAATTGCACCAACACGCGCCAATGAACCGCCAGACATATCTGCAAGCATATTAATAGGGTCGGTCAACGCATCTGAAAATAGCGTAGGCTTAACTGCATCACGTAATAAATCAATATTAAGTAATGTATCTTCATAAGGAGGGATTAAATAAGTACTTTTTATATCAGCTAATCGCTGAGTCAAGCCAGTATAGAGTGCACCTTTGCGAGTTGCATCCAGAGCCAGTACATTTGCGATTTGCGCCAGTTCAGGCTTTTCTTCGCTAATTATACGACCGTATTCACTCAATAACACCGCGTTGCGAATTGAGCCATTGTCCAATGCTTTACCGAGTCCTTCTAACTCAGCTTCAGCTTTAGTGATAGATTGTTGAATTGTTTGTTGCAACTGCTCTTCTTTTGATTCACAGCCCATAAGCAAGCTTACCAAACAAAACAGGCTGATAAGTTTCCAAGCTTTTATTTGAGACATTCATGTCACCTGATTTACTAATTAACCCCGCTAGTTTTACACAGCTCAGAAAGTAAACCAAGGATGAAATTGCAACAAGATAATATTTAAGAAAAATAAAAGGCAGAAATAGTTTTCGAGTTTCGAGTTTCGA
>NZ_PNDT01000094.1:0-22450 GCF_005886375.1 Pseudoalteromonas sp. S1727 | reverse complement strand
TTTTAGCCTTTAGCCTTTAGCCTTTAGCCTTTAGCCTTTAGCCTTTAGCCTTTAGCCTTTAGTTAGAAAGCGTAGCTGTAACCTAGTTGTAGAGTGCGAGGTTTACCAGGTTGAATACCACCGTTTGCGCGGTTAGCAATGTAGGTTTTATCAAATAGGTTATCAACGGTTAGGTATACTTTTTGATTGTCATCAATTAAGTATTTAGCAGCTAAGTCCCACACTACGCGGCTGTCGATTGCATTTAACCCTGTAGGGCTTAAATCTGCATGTGAGTCAGATACATAGCGCATTTGCGTATCAAATACGAAGCTTGAAAGCTCAGCGCCAAATGATAAGGCAACTTGGTTTTCTGGTACGTAAGGCATTGCATCACCTTTATTTACTTGACCCCAAAGGCCTGATTCAAAGTCGTTTTCAAATGTTGAATCAGTATAGGTGTATGTCAAGCGAACAGGGAATGAAGCGCTCTGTGTTGCGAATACGCGACCTGCACTAAATTCAAAACCTTCAACAGATACTTCGCCGTAGTTGTACTGATCGCCAATGTTGTCGTCGTTACAGCCGATCGCTGCAGTACAGTTACCGTGCATGTTGTCGTAATCAGAGTTAAAGTAAATAACTTCACCGCTGAAGCCTGCGTAATCGTAGCGACCACCTAGTTCTATGTTTAAGCTTTCTTCTTCTTGTTGATCTGCATTACCAGGGGCTGCTGGCGCATAACCTTGCTGAATACCGGCAAGTAGTGTCAAGTTGTCGTTAACTGTGTAAGTTGCACCCAGTGATGGCACTAAAATTTCGGTGTCATTGCTAATGTCTTTTGTTAAGCCATTTTCACGTTTAGGATCAGACTTTGACCATTCTTCGCGAGAGATAGTGATGTCTTCGTAACGAAGGCCTGCACTAATTACTAGCGCATCTACAGTCCATTGATCCTGAATAAACAAGGTCGTTGCTTTTGCGCTATCAAAACGGTTGCTATCAGAGCCAGGTACACCTTGGCTGGTTAGTGTCATTGATAAGTCTTGGTTTAGCGTGTACTCGTCTTGCCACTGAAAGCGGTCCATTTCATCTTCGTGGTAACGCATACCAACAGTAATGTAGTGGTTACCTGCAGGAATATGTAACTCTGACTGAATCCCTTTAGCTTGATAATTGCGATTGTTAGCTTTAACGCCGATGCCTTCGATACCTTCGCTCGTTGGGTTTGCTTCAAAGTCACTGTACTGCTCTAAGTAACTTTCACTGACTTTGCTGGCTTTATACCAGTTACGATGAAAGTCATTTAAATAAGCAGTTGCTAAAAACTCATAACCATCACCAAAGCGATAGGCGTAGTTAAGTTGATAGGCATTGTGCTGAGTGTTCATTTCATCTTCTTGAGACGCAGCATAACGGCGATACGGTGATTCTTTATAATCCGCATCAGTCAGGCCCATATAGGTTTCATCAGAGCGCTCATCAGAGTACTTAACTTTCATTTCAAGGTTGTGCGCTTCATTTTCGCCAAAATCAAAACCAAATTTTAGCAATAAATCATTCTTTTCAAAGCCAGTGTTATCGCTGCCTACTGGTAACTCTTTAAAGCCATCTGCGCCGTAACTAAATACTTCAATTAAGCCAGCTGCATTGTTTTTCTTTTTGCCAAAGTAAGCATGGCCTTTGTAAAAGCCATCACTGCCAAGCTCTGCATTAACTAAGCCTGTTGAGCCTTCTGTTGGTAGGCTACGTGATACTAAATTTAATACGCCACCTGTGGTACGTGGGCCGTATTTTACAGATGCCGCACCTTTTAACACTTCGATTGACTGCATACGGCCAGTAGTTGGAAAGTAGTAAGCAGCAGGGGCTGAATATGGCGCAGGTGCAACCAGCACACCGTCTTCCATTACCGCAATTTTATCGTTACGACCAGTACCTGTACCACGCATACCAATGTTTGGGCGTAGGCCATAACCGTCTTCTTCTTGAACATATACACCAGGAACTGTGCTTAATACGCGCGAGATATCGGTGTATTCAAATTTTTGTAACTCTTCGTCACTAATAAAAGTAGCTGAACCTGGAATATCATTAATAGCAGCATGTGAGCCAATCACGGTGATTTGCTCAAATGCGTGTTCTGTGTCGGTTGCATCTTTAGCAATAGCGCCCGTGCTAAGCGATAAAGTAACCGCAGCAGCAAGTGAAGAAACAATAAACTGAGATTTCATTGAAAGTCCTGTGTTTTTAATGGAAACAAAATAAATTACCCAATTTAAACACGGTGAAAAATACGAATCAATGTCATTTACTATTTTAAACACTTATTTTATTGAAAATAAGTGTTTAGTATTGCGTTTCTTTTTTAGGTTTGTGTAATTCTGGTACTAAAGTTATTAATGCAGCAGACCTCTATTTAAAGGCGGTTGTAAAGAACGAAATTCACTTGTAATGAGGGCACAAATTAGCTGTACTTGTTAGTTTGTTGCAATAAATGCACTTATTCGATAAGTGCACAGCTCAGATCAACATTAACTCAAACGTAGGCTGATAAATTCGGCAAGTTTAGCTACGGCATGTTCAGGTCGCTCCACACGATTTATTAAGCTAATACCAATACGGCCAAGTTCGGGTAAATGTTTAGTGTGTAACTGGTAGTTTAGTTCATGCGGCACGGTACTTTTGGCGAGTACCGTAATCCCCAAACCTTCTTTTAAAGCAGCGGTAAGGCCGGTTAAATCAGCGTTACTATAACTTATGCGGTATTTTATCCCCGCTAGTTGCAGAGCCTCGATAGCACGACGACGGTATATGCAGCCCTCTGGCGCAGTAACTAAGGTGACCACTTCATTCTGTGCTAACGATAAATCGCCCACCCATACCAGTTGGTCTTGCATAAACACGGGGAATTTTTCAGAGTTTAAGTCTTCATTGAGTGCCAATACTAAATCAAATTGATCTTCCCTTGATACAGATAACAGATGTTTACTTAAACGTGATTTAACCTCTAATGACACATCAGGGTATAGCGCAATAAAGTCGCCAATAATTGAAGGTAAGATGCGCGCAGCAAATTCACTGGGAATACCAAGGCGCACTTTGCCAGTAACGTTCTCTTTGGTAAATAACTGCAAGATACTGTCGTTTTGCAATAGCATTTGCTTTGCCATTGGCAATAAGAGTTCACCATATTGGTTAAGCACTTGGCGCTGACCTTGCTTTTTAAAGAGCTTATGGCCGAGCATGTCTTCAAGGCGTTTTATTTGTAAGCTTACCGCTGGTTGAGAAAGGCCTAATAATTCGCCTGCTTTGGCAAAGCCGCCTACCTCGACCACCGTGATTAAGGTGCGTAATCCATCTGTTGAAATATTCTTCATATAAAAAAATTCAATTTATAAGGTTAAATACATAATTATTATTTATCAATTGATAAGAAATTACAATTTGTTGTTGCACCTCACCCGCAATATACTTTTGTGACTATAGATTGATAGGTGTCAATAATGACTTTTACTCCGATAATGTTTGCTCGTCACAGCCAACTAGATGCGCCGCAAAGCAATATGTTGCAGGCCGAAAATAACAGTGTGGTGATCGATTTTAGCGGTACTGAAGCAATCCCATTTTTGACCACGATTTTAGGGTTGGATTTAAATAAATTAACCGCCAGTGGTTTAGGGATTAAAGGCACTTTGGATGATGACTTAAACAGCACCTATAGTTTTGCCTTGTATTACTTTAGTGAAACAGCGTTTAGATTTGTGCTGCATAGCGATGGCGCAGCACAATTACAAGCTTTGATCAGTGAGCAACAGCTACGTTATGACGTTGAATTTGTAATACGCACAGACTTAGCTACGCTAACTTTATCCGGTGAGCAGGCCTTTGATGCCTTAGTTAATGCATTTAAATTAACCCCTGGGTTGCGCTTATCAGACGCAAACAGTTGTTATGGTGCACAAAGTGGTGAAGTATTTATTACTGCCATCGAGAAACAGTCTCAACAGTATTTTCAATTGCTTGCCAAGGCGCCAGAGCTAACAAAATGGCAAGTTTATTTACAGCAACATGGCTTTGATCTGTCACTGTCAGACGTTGCTTAGTAGATTTTATAAACTGGTTGGTGTAATGAACACTTGCCAGTGTTTTTGTAAGAACAAATCGCAATTTGGGTGTTAGTGCAGTACAACTTATGTATAATCGCCGCCCATGTTATTCCCCCTCATTAAATTGAGGCCACGCCCAAAAATTGGGTTAATTATAAAGTGAAGGAATATTATGACTTCTAAAACAGTTTTACATGCAAAGCACCTTGAAGCCAACGCTAAAATGGTTGATTTTCACGGCTGGGAAATGCCAATCAACTATGGCTCGCAAATCGAAGAGCACAACGCGGTGCGTACTGATGCTGGTATGTTTGACGTTTCACACATGACCATTGTGGATGTTAAAGGCGAGCAAGCGCAAGCGTTCCTTCGTAAACTGGTTGCTAACGACGTGGCTAAATTAACTGTTCCTGGCAAAGCGCTTTACACCGGTATGCTTAACGAGCAAGGCGGCGTAATCGATGACCTTATCATCTACTTCTTCTCTGAAACAGATTACCGCTTAGTGGTTAACTCAGCCACGCGCGAGAAAGATTTAGCGCACATGGCTAAAGTTTCAGCTGATTTTGCCGTTGAAGTGACTGAGCGCCCAGAGTTTGCCATGATTGCAGTACAAGGCCCTAATGCAAAAGCAAAAACAGCGACTATCTTAACGGCTGACCAACAAGCTGCTGTTGAAGGTATGAAGCCATTTTTTGGTGTTCAAGCGGGTGATTTATTTATTGCAACAACAGGCTATACTGGCGAAGACGGTTACGAAATTGTAGTACCGAACGAGCAAGCAGCTGATCTTTGGCAGCAACTGTTAGATGCAGGTGTTAAGCCAGCGGGCCTTGGCGCGCGTGACACACTACGTTTAGAAGCTGGTATGAACCTTTACGGCCTAGATATGGACGAAAGCGTTTCACCACTTGCTGCTAACATGGCGTGGACTATTGCCTGGGAGCCTGAAGATCGTGACTTTATTGGTCGTGATGTATTAGTTAAGCAACGCGCTGAGCAAAGCACTGACAAACTTGTTGGTCTAGTGCTTGAAGAAAAAGGCGTATTGCGTAGCGGTTCAAAAGTAATCGTTGATGGTGGCGAAGGGGTTATTACCTCAGGTACTTTCTCACCTACGCTTGGTTTTAGTGTTGCCCTTGCACGTGTACCACGTTCAACTGGCGAGACAGCCCAAGTAGAAATGCGTAAAAAATTAGTTAACGTAAAAGTAGTTAAACCAAGCTTTGTACGTAACGGTAAGTCAGTACTTTAAAGTATTAATTAAAAGATTTGGTGTTATCACCCAATATAAACCAAAGGATGAATAAAATGAGCAATATCCCTAGCGAGTTAAAGTATGCCTCTTCACACGAGTGGGTTCGCGACGAAGGTGACGGTACTTTCACTGTAGGTATTTCTGAGCACGCACAAGAACTTCTTGGCGACATGGTATTTGTTGAATTACCTGAAGTTGGCGACGAAGTAGACGCAGGCGAAGATTGTGCAGTAGCAGAATCAGTAAAAGCAGCATCAGACATCTATGCACCAATCAGTGGTGAAATCGTTGCAATCAACGAAGAGCTTGAAGATGCACCTGAAACTGTAAATAACGACGCTTACGGCGACGGTTGGTTATTCCGCATTAAAGCATCTGACGAGTCTGAGCTAGAAAACCTGCTTGACGCTGAAGGCTATGCAAACACTATCGACGAAGACTAATAATTAGTTATTGTTGAGACTAAAAGCCCCGTTATAGCTAATACTCGCGGGGCTTTTATGATTTTATAGCTCACTTTTCCATACACTGTAAGTTATTAAATCAAAAGCTTTTAAGTTATTACTGGTTACCCATTAGTAATAACCATTTATTTTTTGGATCATAGGAATCTGGACAAATGTCAAACGCCAAATCTCTTGAACAATTAGAGCAAACGCAAGATTTTATTCGCCGTCATATTGGGCCAAGCCCAGCACAAGTAAGCGATATGCTAAGCGCTCTTGGAGTATCGAGTGTTGAAGAGCTGATCGGTCAAACTGTACCTGCAAGCATCCGCTTAGAGCAGGCCCTAACAGTAGGCGAAAGCCGTACTGAAGTTGAAACACTAAGCTACTTAAAATCAGTAGCAAGCAAAAATAAAGTGTTCAAATCATACATTGGCCAAGGTTACCACCCAACTCACGTACCACACGTAATTTTACGTAACGTACTTGAAAATCCAGGCTGGTACACAGCGTATACTCCATACCAACCAGAAATTGCTCAAGGGCGTTTAGAGTCATTATTAAACTTCCAAACTATGACCTTAGACCTAACAGGTCTTGATTTAGCTAGTGCATCATTACTTGATGAATCAACCGCTGCTGCTGAGGCAATGGGCCTTGCAAAGCGTGTATCGAAAGCTAAAAAAGCCAATATCTTCTTCATCGCTGATGACGTGCATACCCAAACTATCGACGTAGTGGCAACACGCGCTGAACAGTTTGGTTTTGACGTTGTAGTCGGTCCTGCGGCTGAAGCGGTTGATCATGAGATTTTTGGTGCGTTATTCCAATACCCATCAACAACGGGTGAAGTGGTAGATATCACTGATTTAATCGCTGGCGTACAAAGCAAAAAAGCGATTGCCTGTGTTGCTGCCGACATCATGAGCTTATTACTATTAAAAGCACCGGGTAAACTAGGTGCAGACGTCGTACTTGGTTCTGCACAGCGTTTTGGTGTACCAATGGGTTACGGCGGCCCTCACGCGGCATTCTTTGCAACGCGTGACGCTTACAAACGTTCACTACCAGGTCGTATCATTGGTGTATCTAAAGACCGTTTAGGTAACGACGCACTACGTATGGCAATGCAAACGCGCGAGCAACACATTCGCCGCGACAAAGCCAACTCAAACATTTGTACAGCGCAAGTATTACTTGCCAATATGGCAGCGTTTTACGCGGTGTACCACGGCCCACAAGGCTTAAAAACTATCGCACAACGTATTCATCGTTTTGCTGATATTTTAGCAGCTGGCCTACAAGCTAAAGGCGTAGCGCTTAAGCACAGCACATGGTTTGATACCCTAACCGTGGTTAGCGACAGCAAAGATGACGTAGTAGCACGTGCTGTAGCAAACGGCGTTAACTTTGCAACTAACCATGACGGCGAGTACTCAGTATCGTTGTCTGAAACCACAACGCGTGCAGATGTAGCACAATTGTTCGACATCATCCTAGGTGAAGGCCATGGTTTAAGTGTTGATGCAATTGCAGCTGACATTGAAGCGAACGGCAGCGAGTCTATTCCAGCAAGCCTAGTACGTGATGACGAAGTGCTAACGCACCCGAACTTCAATTCGTACCACAGCGAAACTGAAATGCTGCGTTATATCAAGCGTCTTGAAAACAAAGATTTAGCGCTTAACCATTCAATGATCTCGTTAGGTTCATGTACTATGAAGCTAAACGCGACCGCTGAGATGATCCCAATCACATGGCCTGAGTTTGCTAACCTTCACCCATTCTGCCCGCTAGACCAAGCCGAAGGTTACCAAATCATGATGGGCGAACTACATGATTGGCTAGTAAATATTACCGGTTACGATGCGGTTTCATTGCAGCCAAACTCAGGAGCACAAGGTGAATACGCAGGCTTAATCGCGATCCGTAAATACCACGAGTCACGTGGCGATGCACACCGTAATGTATGTTTGATCCCAAGTTCAGCGCACGGTACTAACCCTGCATCTGCACAAATGGCGAGCATGAAAATCGTGGTTGTTGATTGCGACAAAAACGGTAACGTTGATATGGCTGATCTTAAAGCGAAAGCTGAAGAAGTATCAGAAAACCTATCATGTATCATGATCACATACCCGTCTACGCACGGTGTATACGAAGAAACAATCCGTGAAATTTGCGACATCGTGCACCAGCACGGCGGCCAAGTTTACATGGATGGCGCAAACATGAACGCCCAAGTAGGTGTTACTAGCCCAGGTTCTATCGGCTCAGACGTATCGCACTTAAACCTGCACAAAACGTTCTGTATCCCGCACGGTGGCGGTGGCCCAGGTGTTGGCCCAATCGGAGTTAAATCACACCTAGCGCCATTTATGCCTAACCACAGCGTAATTAACGTACCTGGCACTAATGTAGGCAACGGCGCGGTATCAGCAGCACCATACGGCTCAGCAGCTATTTTACCTATCTCATGGGCTTATATCACCATGATGGGCAGCGAAGGCCTTAAACAAGCCACCGAAATGGCGATTGTGAATGCTAACTACTTAACTCATGAGTTAAGCCAGCACTTCCCAATTTTATATCGTGGCCGCAACAACCGTGTTGCTCACGAATGTATTGTTGACTTACGCCCACTTAAAGAGCTTTCAGGCATCACTGAAATGGACGTGGCTAAGCGCTTACAAGATTACGGCTTCCATTCACCAACGATGTCGTTCCCAGTTGCGGGCACGTTAATGATTGAGCCGACTGAGTCTGAGTCTAAAGTTGAGATTGACCGTTTCATTGAAGCGATGGTATCAATCAAAGGCGAAATCGACAAAGTGATCTCTGGCGAATGGTCTATCGAAAACAACCCGCTTGTGTTTGCACCACACACACAAGGCGACGTACTTGGTAACGAGTGGGATCGTGCATACGACCGTTTCTACGCTGCGTTCCCAGTACCAGCCGTGGCTAAAAACAAATTCTGGCCTACAGTAACGCGTATCGATGACGTATACGGCGACCGTAACCTAGTGTGTTCATGCCCAGCGGTAGAGACATACAGAGATTAATTTTTAGATGATCAGAGTTGTTATAGTTTGGGAATGATAATTATAGATTGGGAATCCAATCACTATTCCTAAACTATAATTCTTGAATGGGTGAGCTGAAGTGCTCACTCTTTTTATTTCTAGTTCAAAGTTTAGTTATTTTTCAACTTTTGCGACTGGTTCAAATGATGTCATTTTTAGGTAAGTCATACTATCAATATCTAACTTCTCAAAAGGGTATTGACCTCGAATATTATTATTAAAAAACTTCCCCATTGATGTTGAGTAATACAGCTCATCCCATACTAAGATTGGGATATTGTAATAACGATAAACGCTTCCTGATTCAAATTTCAGATCAAGAACTTTATTGATCGTTGAATAGCCTACGTGTGAAAAAGCATCTGAATTTACAGGGTGTTGTTCAAACAAGGGGAAAGGGGTTTGGTTTAAAATAGAAGCCTCAATCCCTTCGCCGATCTTTGTTGCCACATTATCATTGCGTATATAAGAATCGATCAAACCATGTCCTGTATTATCAAATAAAGAAGACATTGAAAAGTTTGATGGTAAGCTCCCGAATAAAACTCTTACAGCTCGCATTATATCATCTTGATCTAATGTGAGGTGTGAAATCAGGTGTGCGTACTCTTCCCCTAAATTACCGCCTAGAGAGCTGGTTGGCGTTGCAATAGAAGCTAAACCAACTAAGGAGTAATCTGACGCGTAATAGCCATCAGTGTATTGATAATTCGAAATAATGTCTTCAAAAAGTGCATTGGTATAGAAGTTACCTTGTGAGTGGCCAATAAGAATAATACGGTTGCAAGAATGCATTTGAAACAGCAGCTTTTGATAGGCATTCCTATAATCAGTATCATTTAACTTTGAATAAGTTACATCTGAAAATACCTCTTCAATTACAGATTCAACATGGGCTATATTTTCCTGAGAAAGAGAGCCGACGGTACCACCGACTATTGCAGTAATGAGGTGGTACTTGTTTGAAAAAGGGGATAAATCGCCATATTTTTGTTTTGCCACTTCATATATTTGCATATGAAGGTCTTCATCTTTGTTATAGCTGCCCGTTGGCTTTCTACCTTTAAGGTAGTTACCTAACTTAGTATCTTGAAAATTATCTAACCAAAACAAATTTTCACGAAAATCATCTTCTGTTGTAAACATACCATTTATATAAAATAATCTTAGTTGATCAATTTGTTTGGTACAGTACCTATCTAGAGGTTGATAACTTGCAGAAGCATAATTAGTGAGAATTAAAGCAAATACTATTAGATATTTAATCATTTGATTGCTCCTTCTAAGGGGTTACAGTTTTTATCTGCTGCATAATGAAAATCGTCATCCCAAGCAATATAGTCACTAATTTTATTTTGGCTTTTACGGTTTGCGTAGGCTCTGTCTATTGTATTGAAGTACATAAGTTTTGGGTTTCTAAAATGTGGGTGCTTAGTTTGAAGTTGTCTTGTACACATACTAATATTTATAAAATCCAAAATAATCTGTTTACCAATCTCAGCATCTAAATTTGGTATACGCCCTTGCTCAATATCAATAACCAGTTGCAATGTTGAAGCAGCACCTAAACTGAAGGTGATAAGCTGTGGGGAATCAAATTTTTCATACACATAGCGCTCATAATCGTCGCGGATACCGTTGTCATTTTGATCAACCCCGTCCAACGTTTTATAGTCGTCAGGGTGTTCAGGTGGTAGCTCTGGGGTAAGGTAAAATAAATCTTTAATGCGTTGCCAGCTACTGTGAGGTTTAGGTTCGTTATTCTCATTCCAGTAGCGGGCAAGGTAATAGTCAGTACCGTGTTTTACAAGGTTACCAGCTTGATACACTTTGTTTGCTTGCCACTTTTCTATCACGGTGTTTTGCAGCCAAATCCAACCATCCCAATGGGGTTGGTTTTCTATTGGTTCAATGCCTTTTACCCAAAAGGCAGCAATAAATAGGCTGTTGTTGTGAGTCACAACATCACCGGCTACATAAATTGAGCTGGCACTCCACTGTGGGTGGTTTGGTTGAATATCGGTTAAATTTATATTGTACGCTTTAGAGTTCAGCTGAAAAATATTTGTCGCGTAAGCGTGCGAACAAAAAAGTAACCAAGCAATAATGATGAGTTTAGTCATTTCAAAATCCTTTTAATTGTCGTTTCATTACCTTTTAAATCAAGTCCACTTTTTAGGTAAATGCAAGGTGGGAGGATTAAATATTTCAAAATCATTGATGAGTTTAAAAAGTAACAACACTTGGTTTTGCATACAAAGATCAAGAAAACTGGTGTGGTTTAAATTGTATGTCGCCCTTTAGGGCGATAAGTGAATTTCACCACCGAGATGTCAGAGGCGCTTCGCGCTGCACCGAGGTTCAATATTGTTGTAGGAGTCGGCTTCAGCCACGAAGGGTGTAACATAGTGAAAGAGTTAACCACCGTAGGCGCTAAGCTTGCTAGCGCGTGGGTTTGTAGGTTGGGCTTTAGCCCAAAAAGTTGTATCACCTTGGCTGATGCTTTTTACTGCTAACTTTTGTCGGGATAAATCCGCGACCTACATTAAAGAACCTTATTCAAGGTTTAGCTTGCTGGCGGCAACCAAGGGGCGCTCGGTTTTCAAATTGATTCTGCTGCAAGTAATTCATCCCTGAAGCTGGGTTCCTGTCAGCGTCCATGCTTCCACTTCCTCGCGCTGCGAAACTTCGTTTCGGTCACTCGTCACCCTCGGCGCCCCGAGCATCACGCTTAATCCTTCAAATAATTAATTGATGTAAACGTAAACGCCATGAAAGCATATCCATGTGCAAGCATGACTTATCGCGGATCCATGCGCGATATTACTCATCAATTACTTATTTTCAGGGCGTGATGACGGGGGAAGGGTGTTAAATGTGAGATTGGTGTTTGGTCTTGGCATGTAAAAGCTAGTGACAAAGCATATTTAAACTTACACAGATTTCATAGTTAATTTTTCTTGACTATGAGATGTAAATTATTGACTCTTATATAAAATAAAAATAAGGAAATTTCGGTTTAATGGACAATAAAATCTTTTTAGATAGGCCTATATTTGTTTGGATTATAACGATATTAATATTGTACTCTGTTTTTTGTTTTTCTTTGGAAACACTACCTAATCTAAGCGCCGATACCAGACTGTTTTTAAAATATTCAGAAATAGCCGTGGTAGTAATTTTTACCTGCGAATACTTCATACGTATTTTATTATCCCCGAAGCGGCTAAGGTTTATTTTCAGTTTTTATGGTCTTGTCGATTTAATCGCTATCCTGCCTTTCTATTTAGCTTTTGCTATTGATTTACGCAGCTTTAGGTTAATCCGCTTATTGCGTTTGATTAGAGTATTAAAAGTTGCACGATATAACTCAGCATTACAACGCTTTAGCAAAGCTCTATTTTTAGCTAAAGAGGAATTGGCTATTTTTACAGGTTTGAGTTTGATCTTACTCTATCTTTCTGCTGTGGGTATTTATCATTTTGAGCATGCAGCTCAACCCGAAGTGTTTAAGTCTATTTTTGATAGTCTTTGGTGGTCAGTAGCTACGTTGACGACTGTCGGGTATGGTGATATTTACCCAATAACTATAGGTGGTCTCTTTTTTACTTTCATTATTTTAATGGTTGGATTAGGTTTAGTTGCTGTGCCAACAGGTATTGTTGCATCTGCACTTTCTGCCGTGAGAAGGGAGTCAGAATCAAACTAGTATAACTTTTATTCAAGTTTTTGTCGGGCTGACGATGGCAGCCGCTGACCTCTCAGAACTTTCCGTAGGACCTGGCTTTAGCCGCGAATGTTTTCCACCTGAACATCACGCTATTTCCTTCAAATAATTAATTGATGTGAACGTAAATGCCGTGTATTCGTCATTTATGGCGAAGTCACGGCTTTCATTCTAGTCATGAAATACATTACTCATCAATTGCTTATTTTCAAGGCGTGATGACGGGGGAGAGGTGTAAAACGTGAGATTTGTGTTTGGTCTTGGTAATGTACCTGTTTCACCTATCAAACATTTTACCCTCGCATTTTTGCTAAACTAATTACGCGTCTTTAGTTAACGCATTTAGTTGAAAAGTAGCCTTACCAAAACGGTTCGCTTTACTTTTCCCTTTGGCAAAACCTAAATAAATCATGCAACCTATCGATCCTACGTACGGTACTAAAAAGCATAACGTCATCCAGCCAGACATATTAAGATCATGCCAACGCTTAATCGTTATCATTAGATTCATCCAAAACAGTAACCCTATTATTACCAATAAAATTAAATACATCAGACCAATCGAAACCCAAGTTTCCTCCATAGGGTAACTCCCTATATCAATCAGTCCATAAATAATAGAAATAGACATTACAGTATTAAGCAAAGTAGCACACCAGTAAATACGGCGAGTAACTCGTCCATGCCATGAAAAAAGAATGTTTGCCGCAGAAATATCAAATATTCGAAGGCACCATAGATTAAGTAAAAATACAGGTAATAAAATACAAATGGCGAACTTAGAAATGAAACGAGTTGTAGGGAAATAAGCTTGGTAGTAAGCAGAATAGGTAGAGAAAAAATTGCTCTGAATTGCATACATACTATAGAAGAGCGATGTTGCCAAACAACAGCCGATAAAGCTAATTAGCCAATAGCGTCCTGGTATGTTTTTTAAATACAAGGTAATAGCTAAAAAACAAATATAAATAAGAGGCTCAGATATAAAATAAGCAATTTTAATCGAGTTTTGATAACAATCTAGTTCAGTATTACAAAACATTACGGTCCTTGTAGCGTTTATTTTAAAGTGCCCAGAACACTACATTACGCTTGTTTATTTGTCAACAATAAAGGAACTATATGAAGTAGCTTAGCTTTAAAGGGAGTTACTTGCAACAGAGTTAAGGTAGAAAACCTACTTCTTTGATTTAACTCACCAAGCCAGCGTGACAAAAATCTTTTACAAGATTGCTGGCTGTCGCCGACCGTCTCTTGGAACCCGATGGCGCCCCGAGCATCACGCTATTTCCTTCAAACCACAATTAATGTGAACGTAAACAGCGAAGATAGGCCGTCTTTCACATCCCTGTACGCTCCCCAGTTCGGCCATCCATGGCCTCCTGTTCAAAGCTGCGCCTTTCACCTATGGTGAAGTCACGGCTTTCATTCTAGTCATGAAATGAATTACTCATCAATTGCTTATTTTCAGGGCGTGATGACGGGGGAGGGGGTTGAACGTGAGATTGGTGCTTGGTCTTGGATACAAGAACTGACCTAGCACTTTTACTACACCCTCCTGTTTAATTTTAAGTTGTGCGTTGTAGTCGTTTTTCACTTATGAATAAAGCGGCTGCAATTGTACTGGCTGTTAATAAGCAAAAAATAAAAATAGTTGTTATCCCACTGCTTAAAAATTCCATAAATGAGGTTAAAAACTGCCCTGAAAAAACCGCCATAGTAAAATAAGAAAGATTTCGTCCCCTAACAGAAGCAGGGCTTTTTTGTACGGTTAAATGATTTAATAGAGGTATGCTAAAGCCAAAGCCAATACCACTAAAAATAGCACCCAAGACTAAAACCATTAACTCATGAGAATAACTGAAACATAAGTAGGCGAGGGCATAAGCTACAAAAGCAATGGCCAGTAGTTTAACCTCACCAATCCGTGGTACAACTTTAGGTATAAAGTGCGCGGTAACAACTGCAATTAAAGATATAAATGCTAAAAGGTATCCGATCACTTGTTCAGTAAAGCCATGAGCGGTCATACTTTTTGGTAGTAAAATAAAGGCTGAGAAAAAAGTCGCCATGGCCAATAAAGTAACGATATAAACGCCTTTTAGCGGTAAACCATTACGTGAATGTGGGGCTGTTGTACTTGAGTCAGTCGGCTCTATGAGTGTAGGGGCGTGTTTTGGTACCCACATTAATAACATAGCTAAAAACAGCCACGCAATTAAATACAGACTCAGAGGCAGACCCCAATGAATTGCTGCAAATTGGCCGCCAAGAAACAAAAAGATTACGCCACCAAGCTCTATCGCCATACCTTGTTTAGCAATCATTGCTAGCCTTGCACTGGCAACGTACCACTGTGAAATAAGCACCGTGCCGCTAGCCATTACAAGTGCAGTGACAGCACCAAGCAATATACGGTTTAAAAACACTAACGCGGAGCCATGTAGCCAAAAGACGGCTGCACCAACAGCACCATATAAAATTAGGCCAACCACTAAGCTCGGGTAAGCGCCATATTTATCTATCAATTTGCCAGCCAGTGGCGCGAATAAAATAGCCCCAAGTGCTGGCAAAGTAATTAACCATGAGGCATGGTCAGCGACACCGAGTGCGCTGGAAATGCTTAATAGTCCAGGCGCGACTAGTGAGCCCACCATAATTGTTAGGCTAGCAATACACAGTAGAGTATAACTGCCAAGTTGAGAGAGATTATTCATTATAAAACCTGCTTTTTAGGCGCGAGTTTATTAAAGGCGAAAGCAATCAATATGAATGTAATACTTGCCGCGGCAACACCCGGCCAAGCAAAATATTGATAGGCTTTTACACCCACAATTGAGCCCAGCGCACCTCCTAAGTAATAACCCAACATATACACACCGTTTATACGGCTTTGTGCTTGAGGATCTACTGAAAATACCCTGACTTGATTAGCAACTTGTGCACTAAATACTCCAAAGTCGATTAAAATAATCCCTATGATAAGTGCGATTAAACTGCTCACGTACAGCCCTGTAATAACAAAACCAATAGCAATTAGCGCTAAAGCTATTTTTATTAATGTTTTAGAACCTATTTTGTTAACCCATTTACCTGATGACTTTGCGCCAATTACACCGGCGAGTGCGATAACACCAAATAAACCTGCTTGTTGGGCATTATAATTAAATGGTGCATGACTAACGTGAATAGCAAGGGTGGCCCAAAGTGCATTAAACGCCGCAAACCAGCTTGCTCCAGCAAAAGTAAAAATTTGCAGCGGTTTGTGTTTTTTAAATAGTACGAACGTACTTTTAAGAAGTTGCGTATATTTTAAATCAGTATGCGCGGTGTTATGAGGGAGTGACTTGTATAATAGCAAGCCAAATACAGCCGCCAAGATAGCTGACATTGCAAATACCGCACGCCAACCTAGATACTCAGCCACTGAACCACTGAGTGTTCTAGATAATAAAATGCCAATGGTTAATCCCATCATTAGCGTGCCTAATGTTGCGCCTTTTTCTTGTGGCTTAACCATTGAGGCTGCAAATGGGATCAGCTGTTGCGTAATATTAGCGCTTAAACCAATTAGGAATACAGCAACTAATAAAACAATTAGATTGGGTGCAGCGAAGGCAATAAGCGACGATAAAACAAGTAAAACGGATAGCAATCCGATAACGCGCTTTCTTGGCACTGAGTCCCCAAGAGGTGATATAAATAACAGTGCAGCGGCATAACCAAATTGAGTTAACGCAACTACACTGCCCGTTTTTGCATCGGTTAAATTAAATTCTTGGGCTATTAAGGGCAATATTGGCTGGCTGTAATATAGATTTGCAGCGGTTGCAGCAATGGCTGCAGTCATTAAAAATAGTAGCATTTTACTTATAGAGGGCATTGGTCTTATTTTTCTCATCACTAATAAAGGCAGTGAGTAGGATAAAACGCATTAATCTATAATAAAAATAATGTTATTTTATAGAATCAATACCAAATTTGAATGAATGATGGACTTAAAATATTTGACGGTGTAGTAGCATATGACAAACTAAAGATGATTCCGTGTGGTCAAAGGAGTCATTTTTAAACGCGATTTAAATATGACTATGCACCCAGTAATGATGTTGATTGTTGTGAAGATGCCCACAGGCTTGGATAAGAAATGCTTGATGAATTTGGGTGATTAAAAAGTATCAACGATGATAAATTAAGTCCCTCGGCTTTCGTTTAGTGCCTATATAGGGCGTTTTTGGCAAGTTCACTCGTTGTAAGCAAGGATGCGGATAAACTTATGAAGGTGCTATTTGAACTTTAGATCGCTTATTCATTTTTATTGTAGATTTTAGCCCCAATTAAAGCTTCACAATGTTGATCAGCCAACCAGTGGAAACCAGGTTCAAAACGCAAAATATCGGCTATTTTATTTTGACTTTTCCGGTTCGTATAAGCTCGATCAATTGTATTGAAATACAATGATTTAGGATTTCTAAAAGTAGGGTGATCATTTTGTAATTGCCATGTACAGTAATTGATATTCATAATTCCAATAATGACTTGCCTGCCTATATCAGTATCTAAATTTGGGATACGACCTTGCTCAATATCAATAACCAGTTGCAATGTTGAAGCAGCACCTAAACTGAAGGTGATAAGCTGTGGGGAATCAAATTTTTCATACACATAGCGCTCATAATCATCACGAATACCGTTGTCATTTTGATCAACCCCGTCCAACGTTTTATAGTCGTCAGGGTGTTCAGGTGGTAGTTCTGGGGTTAGGTAAAATAAATCTTTAATGCGTTGCCAGCTACTGTGAGGTTTAGGTTCGTTATTCTCATTCCAGTAGCGGGCAAGGTAATAGTCGGGTCCGTGTTTTACAAGGTTACCGACTTGATACACTTTGTTTGCTTGCCACTTTTCTATCACGGTATTTTGCAGCCAAATCCAACCATCCCAATGGGGTTGGTTTTCTATTGGTTCAATGCCCTTAACCCAAAAGGCAGCAATAAATAGGCTGTTGTTGTGAGTCACAACATCACCAGCTACATAAATCGAACTGGCATGCCATTGTGGGTGGTTTGGTTGAATATCTTTTAAGTTTATATTGTTAGCTTCAGAGTTCAGCTGAAAAATATTTGTCGCGTAAGCATGCGAACAAAAAAGTAAACTAACGGTGACTATGAACTTAGTCATTGCAAAATCCTTTTTATTGAAGCTCCATTATTTTTTAAACTAAGTTCACATTTCAGGTAATTGCAAGGTGGTATGAGCAAATATTTAAAGTGGTTATTAAATGGGGCGATTTAGCTTTAGTGCGAAAGGGGGAGCTCACCACCGTAGGGTTGTTCTTATTGTTGCGTGTAAGGCTAACTGTTTTACTCGTTAACCTGGTTAGTTATACACTCTAATGGCAATATTGTGGTAGTTACAGTGCTAGCCTATTTGGCCTGTGACCTAATACATAATAAAAGCAGCTGTTTGGGTTGCTATTCCAGGTTTTAAATCGGGTATAACGTATAAAACAATTTTTACTGAGGTTTCTTTGAATTATTTAGCGCATCTTTATTTAGCACAGCCAACAGCTGATTCGCATTTTGGTAATCTGCTTGGTGATTTTGGTGGCCAACGACAGCTTATACAGATACCTGACACTGTTAAAAATGCACTTGATAACCATTATTTAGTTGATAAATTCACTGATACTCACCCTCTAGTTAAAGAAGCTAAGCAGTATTTTTCCCCTAAACGTAAACGCTTTGCAGGCGTTGCAATTGATGTGATGTTTGATCACTTCTTGATCCAGCATTGGCAACGCTTTAACGAGCAGCCCTTAAGTGAGTTTAAGAAAAGCAGTTTCGCTCATTTGGGTAAGCGTATACCAACTATGCCAGTACGAATGCAGCGCGTGGTAACTAGCATGACAAGAAACGACTGGTTTAAAGAATATGAAACGATCTCAGGGGTGGGGCTGGCGCTTGATAATATTGCTACCCGTATTCGTTTCGCGAATACATTTACCGGTGCAGCTGAAGATATAGCACGCTATTACAGTGAGTTAGATGAAATTTTCTTGGCGTTTTTTCCTGCATTGATCGAGCATGTAAATTATCATGCGCTTGAAAGTAGTTAAAATAGCGCGATATAAATTTTTTGTAGGTCAAGCGTTAGCCTGAAAATGACGCGACTATTAGTGACGAAAGCCTGATTCAATCATCAGGCCCTTTGAGGGTAAACACTAAATGTTTACGCATATCTTTTAAAATCACGCCTTTTTTCAGCATCGCGCCACTTAAGCGCTTTTGCCATTTTAATAACTCAGGCTCTGAGGCTGCTAGCGCTTGTTCATTCTCAAACTGAAAGCACATTAGCAAAGACCCTGGAAATAAGTGGTATTCAACATCAAACCAGCATTGCAGCATACCAGGGAGTTCATTACGACCTTGTTCTTCAATGGTATCAGCAACATTTAGCACAAGTGCTTGTTGCTTTATTTGCACGGCAGAGAGTTTTTTCATTGTGGTGATCCAAGTTAGAGGCTAAAAAGATAGCCATAAAAACCGATTATAACCGAGCTTATCATTTGCCAACAACCTTAAGCAGATTTAAGTTAGGCACCAGTTTAAAGCTAAGTTATAAAGGAGATTTTCTGAAGAGTGTGATTAATCAGTAAAATGGCAAATAGCTTAATACAGCCTGTCTTTTAGTAAGTTTTTACTAATCAAAATCTATTATTATATTTAATTTAGTGCAATAATCATTTGGATTTAAGGCGATAAAAATAATATACATGCCGCGCGGTAACTAGAGGGATTTTTGGGTATGCACAGGATTTTTTTTCTTTTGTTCTTTTCAACTAGCCTTTGTGCTAATGCTAATAATGTTAGTGATGCTATCAACAGGGTCTACCAAGGCTATACCACAAGTATTGAATCTAAAGCTATATTAAACACACTTGAAGCTGGCATGCCTTATAACAGCAGTGTTGATAATGCACGAGTTGTGGCGTTTAAATGCTGGTTTCTTGAGAGTGATACAGCGCAAAAGCGAAATACAGTCAAATCGTTTTTAGTATACGCAAAGCAGGTTATAAATGAATCTGGCTCTGAAACGCTTTATCAGTCGCTTAATGTATGTGAGGCTTCACAGCTTTATGTTCAGGGGTTATATACGCAAGCAATAGCGCAACTCACTCCGATTGCTAGACTAGAGCTCACGGCTGAGCGCGGAAACTCTGAGTTAAACTCTATTATTGGTTTAGCTAATAAAATATTGAGTCGAGTTCATGTAGCCCAAGGGCAGTATAAGCTTGCTTTTGATTCTGCGCAAAAATCTTACCAAGCTTATGAATTAGCCGCTAATCCTTATGAACGCGCTTTGAGCCTTCGAGAAATCGCAGGTGTACATTTAGCGCTTTATAATTATGATTTAGCTATAAAGCAATTACAACGGGCTAAATCAGAGCTAGTTACGTTTAATGTACAAGAGCATTATAAAGTGACTGATGAAATCGCCTATGCGTATGAGCGAAAAGGAGATGCTGATAAAGCTATTGAACTTTACTTGTCGATCTTTGATGATGTGCGAAAATTTGAAGACGATGATGGCTTTGCATATTTAGTAATTAAAGTTGCTGAGTTATATACACATTTAAGTGAATTAGATAAAGCCAAGCAATATTTTCATCAAGCCGAACAGCTTGTTATTAAAAGCGATTGGATTAAACAGCTACACGCTATGGCACGTGCTGAGTGGTTTTTAGCAACAGATAATATTGTGGCTGCACTGCGTGAAAATGAAGTTTTAGCTCAATTAGACCACCGAACATGGCCTCTGAGTTTCACCGAACGGTATCTGCAGTTTGCAGTTATTTTAGCGCAGCACCAAGGCGATTTTCAGCAGCAAGCAAACTCGCAAAAGCAACTTCTTACTATTTTAAATAATAAGGTTAACACTATTGCTGATAGGGCATTGTTATCTCAACGATTAATGTTTAATTTAAATCAGCAAGATAAAGAAATAACGAGACTAGAAGAGGTTGCAGCTATTAAAGAAGAGCTATTGAGTGTTGCTGTGGCAAAGTCATTTTGGCAGCGCTTGACCTCTGCGTTTGCTTTTGCCCTGCTTTTATTATTAGCAGTATACACTTATCGACAAGTCCACCATAAAAAGCGCTTTAAATTACTCGCATTAAAAGATGAATTAACGGGTATTGCAAACCGACGAGCAATTTTAGACATAAAGAAAATAGCAATTAGTAATAGCAAAGCAAGTGGTAGACCAAGTTCGCTCATATCTATTGATATTGACCACTTTAAAGCGGTTAACGATGAGTATGGCCATGATATTGGTGATGAACTGATCAAGTCAATTGTTAATACCTTATCTCATTCGGTACGCTCGTCGGATAAAGTAGGCCGTGTAGGTGGGGAAGAGTTTTTAATTGTACTCGAACAGCAATCTCTGCAACATGCTTTAGACGTTGCGCAAAGGATTAGACACTCAATAGAGCAGCAAATTCATACGCAAAAGAAGATTAAAGCAACAGTTAGCATGGGAGTGGTCGAAGTGAATGCGACTGAAACACCTGAAGAAGCTGCTAAACGTGCTGATCTTAATCTTTATGAGGCCAAAAAAAGCGGCAGAAACACCATCGTTGCGTAAAAATCTTTAACTGATACAAATTAAACTAACTGGCTTTTTCGAGTTTAATTTGTTTATTAATTTCACCTGATCCGTTTTGTAAAGTTGTCACTGGCTTTGTAATTATGCCCTAGTCGTTGTGTAATTTATTATTACCGCTAGCCTTGTATAGTTAATTTCTACACTTTGTAATTTTTTATTCTATTTAAAATCAACGTATTACTCTTCATTTTGGGTATGTGTTAGAGAACCTATCCTATTTGGTATGGAGTTTGAATCTTTATACAAAACAGTCGCTTTATTTAGCGTTTTGTTTTATCAAATTCATACTAAACGAGGAGATTATGATGAATAGCTTGCAGTTTAATTCACCAGTGAAAAAAAGTGTGGCACGTATTTCAAAACCTGCTTGTGCCGTATTATTTGCCAGTATATTCCTGCAAAATACCGCTTTGGCGAACATTAACGTTGAAATGCATCAGGCAATAAAGTCTGGACAGGGGCAGTTACTGGGTACTATCACACTCTCAGAAAATGACCACGGTGTTGTGTTAACTCCTGACTTAAAAGGATTAACTCCTGGCCAACACGGGTTCCATATTCATCAATTTGCGAGCTGTGAGCCTAAAGTTAAAGAGGGAAAAGTTGTACCTGCGGGAGCCGCTGGTGGCCATTTTGATCCAAAGGCAACTGAACATCATGATTCCCCTTGGGGAGATGGGCACTTAGGTGATTTACCTGCATTGTATGTTAATGAACAAGGCGAAGCTAAGTCTCCTGTACTGGCGCCAAGGATCACTCTTGATGAACTTAAACAACATGCAATTATGGTTCATGAAGGTAACGACAACTACGCGGATAAGCCAAAACCACTCGGTGGTGGCGGAGGTCGTATTGCATGTGGTGTTATTAAATAGATAGGGAGAACACGTTATGCCATACGATAATACCTGGTTCAGAGCCCAAGTGGTGAGGATAGCCACCCTTATGCAATTGAATACACATACTTGGTTTAACGAGTCAGTCAAACGGCCTGAAACGTTAGTCAGATTCGACCTTGCAAAAGAAACCATGCAAAGCTGGAAAATCCCCAGTAAAGAAGGGGTTTACTCAGGCTTAATAAGGCACATGCGAATAGGGAATAACGGACTTATTATCCATCAAACAGCGACTAATCAATTAGCTGAAGTTACTTGGGCTAAATGAATAACTAGCTTTAT
>NZ_PNDT01000093.1:0-353 GCF_005886375.1 Pseudoalteromonas sp. S1727 | reverse complement strand
CCGCCATGCAAGAGATTACTCATCAATTTATAACTTTCGGGTGTGATCACGGGGAGTTGGAGTGTGTTGGTAGATTGGTGTTTATGAATGTAGGCGGGAGTTTATCTCGCGCTTTTGTTTTGTAGGAACTGGCTTTAGCCGTGATTAATATATGATTTTGGGTAAGGGACTAAAACCTCTATTCGAGGTTTTATCGCGTTGGCGATGGCAACCAAAGAGAGGCTGCCGCCGACCTCTCTCTGGACTCTCTCGGCGCACCCGAGGAGCACACTTGATCCTCAAGTTAAAAATTGATGTGAACGTAAGCGCCGTGTAAGGCACATCCATGTGCCAGTCACGGCTTAACTTGCATC
>NZ_PNDT01000092.1:0-21387 GCF_005886375.1 Pseudoalteromonas sp. S1727 | reverse complement strand
ATGCAAGTTAAGCCGTGACTTCGCCATGGACGGCGAATATACGGCGCTTACGTTCATATCAATCTTAAGCTTGAGGATACGTGTGATCCTCGGGGCGCCGTGGGGTTCCAAGGGGCGGACGGCGGTATTCGCCCCTTGGTTGCCGCCAGCAATCTGGCAAAAAAACTCGAATAGAGGTTTTAAATCCCTTACCCAAAATCATATATAAATCACGGCTAAAGCCTGTTCCCACAAAACCAATAAATTACACTGTCGCGCTAAAGCACGACCAATTTAAGAGCTTAGCTTTTCGCGCGAGCAAGCTCTGCGCCTACAAGTTAAAGCATTACTACAACTACTCTGCAACCACCTGTTTAAACCGCGCAAACGTTCGCATATTTTCATCTGCAATCATTACTTCATAATCTGGGTTTTGAGCAATTAGCTCATATTGCCCGTTTGGTAATTTATTAACTTTACGCAGTAAATATTGCCCTTCTCCGCCTATATCATCTCGCTCTATCGCGACTATTTGCCCGCGCAGCGATCCCGCTTTATCAGGTGTTATAAGCTCAAGTAGCAGTAAATCACCATCAAGTATTGGGTTTTTACCGCCGTTCATTGAGTTACCCGATGCGTGCGCTAAAAAATGTACTTGCGGATCGAGCTTGCCCGAGCCAAGTGGCGCATCCATTAATTCCATATCACTCCCATCCCCTGTTTTAAAATGCCCACAGGCTATTTTAATATTAGGGAAATACGGTAGCTTAAGTGCGTTAGCTTGCTCATTTGAGACAACATCAGTGTGTTTCAACTCAAGCTGAGTAACATTATCAACATGTTGCTCGCTATGTTCTTCACTTACTAGTGCTTTAACTTTTAGCCGTTGGCTGTATTTAGCTAAACTATATTCAACCAGCTCTAACACAGCGTTATTTAGTAATTCGAGTTTATCTGCGGGTACGTCAAACGTGGCTTTTACTGTGTCGTTTTCTAACGTAAACCACTGCGTGCCATCTTTATTTTTATTGGTGTAAGCTTTGATTGGGTTTTTACGCCAGTAGCTTTGCCATATTTGTGAATCAGCGGTGGCTTGTTGTTCTTTTATGGCTAAATCGTGTTGTTTTAAATTTGGATGACGCGCAAATACTTTAGCACTCATTAATGCAAGTTCTGCAACCGTTGGTGGATTAGCAAAGCCATTTAAAGCGACATACGCCTCAAGAAAAATAGCTTTGAAGCATTTGGTCATACTGGTTGTTTGTATGCCTTTGTGCAAAAAGTCATAAAATGGCGCTAGTTGCTCAGCGCTATGTTGTGCATCATCATCAATGTTTTGTGTTTTAGCGATTAGCTCAAACCAACTAGTGTAATTGCTGTTTACCTTTTTTATGTCACCGTAGTGGTAGTAAAACTCACTTAAGGTAGGTAAATGTCCAAGTTGCTCTGCAAGCAGTTTTATATCATCAAAGGCTGTGGTGCCCTGTGCTTTAGCAAGTTGTTGCCAAAAGTCAGTGACTTTTAAATCAATATTTATAAAGCAGCCGTTAGCAAGATTTGGCTTTTTAAGCTTTTTCACTACACCACTTGCCTTAGTTTCATGTAGCAGCGCATAAGGTTTATTCAAAAAGCTATGGTGGTTACCAATAAAGTCGAGCACCACTAAATGTGTTTTACCTTCTAACGTGCGTAACCCTCGACCAAGTTGCTGCAAAAACAGGATTTTAGAATCGCTTGGTCGCAGCATTAAAATGGTATCAATACTTGGTAAATCAGTACCTTCGTTAAACAGATCAACGGTAAATAGTACTTCAACTTGACGCTGGTCTAATTTTTTAAGCGCCTCGTTACGTCGTACTTTTGATTGACTATGTACTGATAGCGCCTTTATACCCGCTTTATTAAACGCATCAGCCATGTAATCTGCATGTTTTGTAGAGATACAAAAGCCTAACGTACGTTGCTGTTTATATTGCAGCCACTGTGCAAGTGCATGTTCAGCACGCTTTTGCGTCGCAAATTTGTTTTCAAGTGCTGCGGGGTCAAATCGACCATTGCGCCATGGAATGGCTTGGTAGTTTACGTTTTCGTCCCAAATGCCGTAGTAATGAAACGGCACTAACGTTTTTTGATCGATGCCTTGCGTTAAGTTTCGCTCAAACACTAAATTGTTGTCACACAATCCTAAAATATCGGCTTGGTCGGTACGTTCTGGTGTAGCGGTTAAACCCAGTAAAAACTGTGGTTCAAAATAGTTTAAAAGCTGGCGATATACACGGGCGCTAGCATGATGAAATTCATCAACGATGATGTAGTCAAACGCCGTTGGTGAAAATTGCTGTAAATGATTACTACGGCCAATGGTTTGAATAGATGCAAACAAACACTCTGCATTTTTTTCACGTTGTTTGCCGTTATAAAACCCCGTTGAAAGTGGCAATAATTCAGCAAATGTACGTTGTGCTTGTAACAGTATTTCTTCACGATGCGCAACGAACAAAACACGCTTGGCTTTGAATTGCTTTACATCAAATGCACTTAACCACGTTTTACCCATTCCCGTTGCTAACACCACTAAGCCACGTTTAAAACCCTCTGTACGAGTTTGAGCTAGCGCGTTGAGCGCTTCAATTTGAGCTGGCCTTGGTGTTTTAGCTTCGTTTTGTTCAATAATTTGTTCTGCTGTATCGGCGTGGTTTACCGCTACAAACTGCTGTATTTTGCGCCTAGCAATGTAGTTATTAATCCATTCATGACTTAAAGGTGTAACAAACTCGTGATTGAAAATATGTTCAAAAGCATTACGAATACTCAAAAATTGCTGCGCTGCTTGGCTTGTTCTTGGCTGCATGTAGTCATGTCGAAAATTCCACTCATGGCCTTTAGTAAGTGCGCTGGCGCTAATATTACTTGAGCCGATAAATGCACAACCTGACGTAATTTCGCTGGTGTCGTTTGTTTTAACAAAAATATACGACTTCATGTGAAAGCTTTGATTACTCTGTGTTTGGTAAATACGCACATCGGCACCACGATCAACTAACGCCATTAGCTCTCTCAAAGCATTTGGATGAGTAATATCAAGGTAGTCTGAGGTAAGGAGTTTAAGTGTTGCACCACTTTGTAAAGCTTCATTTAGTGGGTCGAACAACAAAGCTAAGCCACTAGGTTGAATAAATGAAACAGTTATTTCAATCTCAGTAGCGTTATTTATTGCATGCACGAGATTGGGTAATAACGGATCATTATCACCTGTAATAAGCTGTTGCTGATTACGTTGCAGCTCTTGGTGCTCGATAAAATTATTCACTTATTGCTTCGCTGCGCGTTAATAATCGCATTGAGCCACACTTCACTTTCACGCTCAGGGCGCTGGTCGACCGTTTGCCAGTGCTTTAGTATTTTAAGCTCAGTGTGCTGAGTAATAAGCGCGGTTAACCCCTCTTCATTTAAATCAGTAAACTCACGACCATTGTGTTCCCGCTCACTGTCGCCATATTTAAACGATACATACAAAACCCCATTTGGTTTAAGCGCGTGTTGTAGGTTTAAAAATACCTGCGGAAGTTCGTTTTTAGACACGTGAAGTAAACTGGCACAACACCAAATACCATCGTATTGGTTACTGCAATCAAGCTGCTGAAAGGTTTTAACTGCAACGGGTTGTTGTAAGTGAGTGCTTGCAATTTTTGCAAGTTCTGTGCTTGCGTCAAACGCGCTGACGGTAAAACCTTGCTGTTTAAAATATGCAGCGTCGCGGGCAGAGCCGCAGCCAGCATCTAAGATATGGCCATGTTTAGGAATAAGCGGTAAAAACTCACGATAAAGCGCCGACATATCAACATGAAGCGTTGAGTCGCTAAAGCTTTGTGCGTTTTGATTGTAGTAACTGAGTGTTTTATTTGACACTAAATCTACCGCTCCATGGTTAATTAATAATACTTAACTATTAGCTTGTTAAGCTTTAATTAAGTTTATCCCTAAGCTAACATGAAAATGTATTAAAAACATAGGGTTTTCCGATGAGTACCAAGTACATAGCTGCTAATTAGCAAAAATTAAGAATTTAGTCTTGGTTATATTTATTCAACGAAGGTGCTAGGTGTGTAAAGGTACTAGGAGCTAGAGAAGTGACTAGGTTCTAGGATTATTGCCGAAGCCCGTCGCCCAAAGTCGCCACGTCGCTTTTGGCTCCTCATTTACCCTCATTGTCTGCTCTTTGTGCAAAATGGTTTTATTAATGTTTTCTCGGTGTAGCGCAGCTTCGGTGAGCTCTGTGGTAAAATTGGTTTTAAAACAATCACAATAAAGACCGCGTCAGCAAGCTTAACGCCTACGGTGATAAAGACGCTAGGGGCTAGGGTGAATCCGCAGCCCGCGGCACGTAGCTCATTGCCCGAAGCATGTTTATATGTCGCGAGGTAAACTCGCTGCTACCACTTTTAGAGAGCTCTGCTCATTTACTCTCATTCTCTGCTCTTTTTAAATCACCTTGCAAATACATCAAATACCGCTAAACTAATCATTAACAACCTAATGACTGCGTAGGTAATCATTCATGAGATCTGAACAAGCATTAAAACTGGCACAGCGGTTGGGTGACCTAATCCGCCAGCACCGCACTTTGCATTACACTCAGAGCACTTTTGCCAAGATGATTGGTGTGTCGCGCTCAACTGTACAAAAGCTTGAACAAGGTGAAGTTGTTAAAAGCGATATATTGTTTGAAGCATTAGTCGTTTTGCAACTACAAGGGTCGCTGCTCGATGAAATAAACGAGCTGGCCGCTGATGTTGGTGGGTACAATGCACGGCAACGTAAAGCTCATAAAGCGCAGGTGATTAACGATGACTTCTGAATGCTATGTATTTATAGATGGGCTAGAAAGCACACCCGTGATCTGTGGCTTTTTTAAGTTAGATACTAAAACTGGTCGTGGTGAGTTTAACTATGGTAAAAGTTATCTTACTCGCACTGATGCCTTTGCACTTGACCCAATCCATCTACCTTTACAACCAGGTATAGTCAGCTATAGCGCAAATAAAGGTGTATTTGGGGTGCTAAGTGATGCTGGTGCTGATTCGTGGGGGCGTAAGCTCATTTTATCGCTGCATAATACCAAACCACAAAACGAGTTGGAGTTTTTACTTGCAGGCTCTGGTTATGGTGTTGGCGCACTAGTATTTAGTTTATCGCGTAGTGCATCGAAGCATAAAACCAATAAAAACACCTTGGCTGACTTAGCTTTGCTGGATCAAGCAAAAGATGATCTTTTAGCTAATAAAGCTATTTCAAATGAGGCTAAAAAGGCCTTTGAGTTTGGCCAAAGTATGGGCGGCGCACGGCCCAAAACCTCAGTGCAAATTGGCAATAAACTTTATTTAGCAAAATTTAATCGTCATGATGATTTATTCAATTTAGTACGCGCTGAACACGCAGCTATGTGTATGGCTAAAGAATTAGGCATTCGCACTGCGAATACTCAAATTCATGAAACAGAAAACGGTGATGTACTCCTTGTGGAGCGCTTTGATGTAAGCGCGGGCTTACCTACTCATCACTTTTTAAGCGCTAATAGCTTACTACAAAAATCTAAAGTGGCTATGAGTGATTTAGCGACTTATTATTCGTATGGTGAATTGGCTGAGTTTATTCGTCACCATACTGGTGAATTTGCCAATGATGCAACTGAGCTTTACAAACGAATGGTGTTTAATGTGATGATTGGCAATACTGACGATCACAGCCGTAATCATGCGTTTTTGTACCATTTTGCAAATAAAACTTGGCGTATGAGCCCAGCTTACGACATCACCCCAATCAATAACTCAAAACAACATGGTATTGGGCTTGGAGATGATGGCCGATACGCCAGTATCGATAATTTGTTATCACAAGCAAAACGCTTTGGTTTAACGAGGACAAAAGCGACAGAAATAATCAGCCAAATAAAAGACTACACGCGACAATGGCCAAGCCACTTTAAGCACTTTGCTGATATTAGCGATATAGATATACAACGCTTAGAAAGTGTTATACCAGATATAGAATAGAAAGGCGCTAGGTTATAGGGTTAATTCGTAGCCCGCCGCTTTTTCTTCTCATTTACCCTCATTCTCTGCTCATTGTGCAAATTGTTTTTAAGTGATTTATTCACCACAGAGGTTATGAGACGCTGCGCTGATGAGGTGAAAGGTTCAAGGAAAGGTACTAGATTCTAGGATTATCACGTAGCTCGTCGCTCGAAACCCGTAGTACAACGCCCGAAACTCGATTCCCGCAGTATCTTATCATTTTTAATTGGCTAATTCGGCAATGGCCCGTAAGCTAAACTCATGCATAGTTACATAATGTTGTTTTTTGATAATCGTTTTTACTATGTCTTGATCTATATTCAAATAATCATGCACAAGGGCGTTGCGTAAGCCAATTATTTTACGCCATGAAAGTAACTCTGTATCTGTTAAAGCTCCGAGTTGAGCTAATTCACTAAATGTTTGATATGCGTTACTGCTGGTACTGCTTTTATGCTTTTTAAGCCAGTGTTTGGCTAAGCCAATACACACTTCGGTCATCAACTGTAACAAACGCTCTGCGGCACGATAGTCTCTATTATTAAGTTGTTCTATTTGGCTTAATTCATTGAGTTCTAGCATATATTCGTCGATATGCCGTGTTACCTCACTAATGCCATTCTTACTCGCTATCGCCTCAAACTCAAATTGGCTATAAATACGCTGCTGCTCTTTCATTGCTCTCAAACTATTATTACCTAAAATGGCATGCCCGTATTCGACTACATTGAATGCTAGGTAACTTGGGATCAAGTTTATATCAACAATTGAAATAAGTTGTCCATTCAAGCTAAGTGCATTGCTGATTTCAAGCTCAAGCTCTTTTGGCCTGAGTCGTTTATCAAATGAGCTTAACTCAAAGTTTTTAAAAGCAATGGCAAGATCTATATCGCTATGGGGTTGCGCTGTACCTTTGGCGTGGGAGCCGTATAACCAAACAACATCAATATCGCTATTTTGCTGCAAATATTTAATTATTTTTTGAAAAATATCAGTTCCCACAATACAAAACCATTAATAAAACGCAGGGATAATCATAACCTATCAGTTTTACAGTGAACACAAAAACTGATAATTCACTTTTTGGTTTAAAGCAGTCACAGGCAAGAGAAAGGCGCTAGGTTCTAGGAAAGTGACTAGGTACTAGGATTGCTCCGTAGCTCGGTTCCAGTAGTAGGTCGTGCTTTAGCGCGTCTATTTTCAATGATAGGTATTGTCGCCATAAATGACGACCTACAAGTGTGCTCAAGTAAAACGCGCCAGCAATGGGTGATATAAGGTGACAATACAAGTCAAACTAGAGTTAATCTAAACTCTAGTTTGCTTCAATTAAACTTGAGGTCTACAATTAATAACATAAAAGGTATTAAATTGTAGACCAAATGAATAAATCAGACACATTACTAGCAGTATTTGCTAACTCTGTAAAAGCAGGTGGCGGTATTCATACCAGTGCAGAACTGGCTTTTATGATGGCTATAAAACCCACACCAGCATTTACTAAGTTTTTAACTGATAATGTTAATAAAGGGCTGTTAAGAAGAGTCTGCAATGGTATTTTTGAAAGCACGCTTACGCCACCCGACCCAACCACCGCCATTTATAAAATAGTTAAAAAGCTACGTGGCGATGTTTTAAATTACATTAGTTTGGAAAGCCAACTCAGCTACACGGGCGATATTTCGCAAATATTATTTGATAGGTTAACGGTAATAACGAAAGGCCGTAGTGGTACTTTTTATACTCCGTATGGCGTTATTGAACTCACCCATACAAAAAAGCCAATTGATAAATTTTCGAAAAATCTATATTTCGATAAAAGCATCAATATGTATAGAGCAAATACACTACAAGCTATTGCAGATCTTAAAGCCTGTAATCGCAACGTACACATGCTGGAGAACTAAATGCTAACAGAATATATACGCCAAATCATAGCTGCGAATCCAGAGTACGCTGGCGTCACGCCAGTGATTGAAAAAGAAATTCTTCATCACGACATTATGGCTGCAATGGTAAAACAAGGTGTTATGCCTTCGCTTACTTTTATAGGTGGCACTTCACTTCGTTTGTGCCATAACAGTTCTAGGTTATCTGAAGACTTAGACTTTAATGGAGGGCACAACTTCAAGCCGAGCGACTTCAATGGTTTAGAAGTTGAAATTCAAAAATATATACAAAATAAATATGAGGTGCAGGTATGGGTAAATAAACCAGCCGAAGATAATCAAGCTAATACTTCGTCTTGGAAAATAAGTATCGAAAAAGAAAGTAATCGTCCTGATCTTCCCAGGCAAAAAATGCATATAGTTATTTGTGCTATCCCGTCATTTGATATCGAAAAAAGACCATTAATAAATCATTATAATATTGTCGTGCCAACAGAAGGTTTACTGATCCCTGTACAATCATTAACGGAAACTCTCGCAGACAAGTTTATTGCTTTAGCCTACCGTGCTAGGCGAATTAAACCTCGCGACGTATGGGATATAGTATGGATAAAACAAAGGGGTGTTGCAGTGTCCAGCCAACTTATCAATAAAAAGCTTGTGGCAAGGGGGAAAACCAACGAAGACTTTATTGAGGCACTGACTATTCAATTAGACAAGCTAAAGCATGACAATGAGGTACGTAAAGACTTCAATATAGAAATGGGCCGTTTCATTCCAAATCAAATTAAAGAAAGAACTATCGATAACCCTGATTATTGGCCATATGTGCAATCAGAAATTAACACTATGTCACTCGCTATTATTAATAAGAATATTAAAAAAAGTAAGTTTGATATGGGGCATTAATCTTAAGGTTCACAAAAAAACACCTGTAAGGTAATTTTTTGTATACTAAAAGAAGCTAGGTTTTAGGAAAGTGACTAGGCGCTAGGATTAATTCGTACCTCGTCGCCGCAGCGTTTTTCTTCACTTTGTTTTAAGCGATCTATTCACAAAGAGGTCAAGAGACGCTGCGCTGATGAGGAAAACACAAAGGCGCTAATCTAGGTCGTGCTTTAGCGCGTCTATTTTCAATGGTAGATATTGTCGCCATAAATGACGACCTACAAGGAAATGCTGGGATATTGCCGCAGCACGTAGCTCGAAACCCTTAGCTTTTGTCTTCTCATTTACCCTCATTCACTTCTCTTTGTGCAAATTGTTTTTAAGTAACTTATTCACAAAGAGGTCAAGAGGCGCTGCGCTGATGAGGAAAACACAAAGGCGCTAATGTAGGTCGTGCTTTAGCGCGTCTATTTTCAATGGTAGATATTGTCGCCATAAATGACGACCTACAGGTGTGATCAAGTAAAACGCGTCAGCAAGCTTAACGCCTACGGGGGGCAAGGGGGTTAACCCGTAGCCCGCCGCTCGAAGCCCGTACCTCGCGGCCCGCCGCTGTTCGCATTCCTACCCTAAAACGAATGGTTTTTCAAACATGCTAAATTAACAATGGCGAGTACTTGATCGTATTTAAAACAACCAAAACCAATGCTTTTTCCTTTATGAACAAAGGATTAATAAGCCTTTATTGCGATCTTTATATTCACGTTAACTGTCATCTGTTCACCTTTTGAGCGCTAAAATTGTACAACTGTTATTTTCGGTTACAAAACGGTTCACCGTGGTCACACAACAGACCTTCAAAATTGATCCAGATCAAATAATATGCGCCACCGGTGGTTAAAATATCGCCTCTTAAAAATCTGGAGCGTAATTATGTTCGATTCTTCTATGCATATTCTCATTGTAGACGACCACGCATTTGTGCGTCGTGCGCTTACTTCGATGATCAACCAACTGGGTGATCATCAAGTGACTCATGCCAATGATGGTGATGAGGCCTTAAAGTTAATCAACACATTAACGCCCGATATTATTATTTGTGATTTAGCGATGCCGAATATGGATGGCTTAGCGTTACTTAGGCAGTTAAGCGCGCAAAAGTTTGCTGGTAGCGTTATTTTGTCTAGTGCGTCTGATGCAAGTTTATTGCGTGCAGCGGCCAATTTAGTGAATGCCTTTGGCCTTAATTTACTAGGGATCATGCCTAAGCCTAGTTCTCATAGTCAGTTAAGCCATTTTTTTAACGCGCATCAAAACCGTTTTATTCAGCCAACTAAACAATCAACTATTAAAGTGGATACTCAAAAAGACGTATTGCAACAGGCGCTTGCGCAAGGGCAGTTTATAGCGGTATACCAGCCACAGGTTGATTTTAAATCAGGTGACTGTATTGGCCTGGAAGCGCTATGTCGTTGGCAACACCCTGAATTAGGCTTGTTATCCCCCTACTTTTTTATCGATCAAATAGAAGATGCAGGGCTAATGCCGGCGCTAACGCTGAGCATTATTGAACAAAGCGTTACTATGCTTGAACAATTACCCGCTGAATTTAGTAATACAAAGTTATCGATTAACTTAACCCCTTCGTGCTTATCAAACGAAACCGTGAGCCATATTTTAGCTGATCAACCCTTGATGGCCCTTGCGCAACGTAAACGTATTTCTCTTGAGGTAACCGAACAAACTGAATTATTAAGTGATAGCTTATCGCTTGAGCTGTTGTCTCGCTTACGCATGAATGGCTTTAATTTATCAGTTGATGACTTTGGTACTGGTTACTCATCATTGCAGCAATTAAGTCAGTATCCGTTTAATGAAATTAAGCTCGATCGTAGCTTTGTAACTGACGCACTAAACGACCCACAATCTGGCGCTATTGTTGAAATGGCCATTCAGTTAGCAAAAAAACTCCACATGAAAGTGGTCGTTGAAGGGGTCGAAACGTTTGCGCAATGGCAACATATGCAATTACTAGGCGCCGATACCTGCCAAGGTTTTTACTGCGCTAAACCAATGCATTCCACGCAACTAGCAACGTGGAATGCCCGCTGGCAATCACAATATCAAGCTATTAAAGTAAACGCTGATGAGGCATTACGCGCTTGAACTTTTTAACTGATAAGCGCATTTTGGTGATTGATGATAGCAGTTTAATTTTATCGGCTATTCGCTTAATGCTCGTTAATAAAGGCGCTTTAGCAAAGAATGTAATGTTAGCTAAAGACGCTAAAACCACCATTAGCGCATGTCAAAATCGCCGCTTTGACTTTATTTTATTTGATTACAATTTAGGCCAAGGCGCGGATGGATTACAGCTTTTAGCGCATTTAACAATGGCCAAACTGATAGCTAAAGAGTGCATTGTTTTTATTGTTACTGCAGAGCAATCTCGTCAAGTCGTGCATGGGTTTAGTGAATGAAAACCGGATGGGTATTTAGTTAAACCTTTTAATATTAATAACATGCTGCCACGAATGATTGCCTGTTATCGTAAAAAGTACGCTTTAATTGAACTTGAAAGCTGTTACTTAAAACACGGGTTTGAACGCGCTAAAAGTAGACTCTCTCGCTATACTGCATTGAACTACTATAACGAACTTGAACATGCTCTACTCACCTGGGATGGGCAAACAGCCAAGCTATGCCATAAGCTCAAAACACTCGTTGCGCAAGGCGATGATAATGCACGGCTAAATTACGCAAGCTGTTTACTTAATGATGGCAATAGTACTGATGCCGTTAATGTAATAAAGCCACTACTGGCCATCAAACGTTATCAATTAAGTGCATTAGATGTATGCGTCAGTGCCAGTTTAGGCCAAGGGCAGCTTCAGCAAGCGTATGATTACTTAGCACAAATGAACTTAATTGCCCCCGATAACCCACAGCGTTTATTAATGCAGTTTAATCTTGCGGTCATTTTAAATAATACTGACAATATGCAGCAAGCGGTAGCGCGTTATCAAAAAACCTCGCAGCACCTAAGTTGGTTAAATGTAGATTACCAATTTAATGTATTACGCTGTTTATTAGCCCGTATCGAAAGCTTAAATGAAGGACGCTACGGCAGTGACTTTAAACGTCTCGAAACGAATTATTTGCACACGCGGTTAAAGATTCTACAAAACCCGCGAGCTGTTCAATTACACGAAATAAAAGACATTCTTGATGCGCGTTTTGCGTTATGTACAGGTGATCGCCAAGCTGCCATGCAGATTGTAAAAAAATACAGCGAATACGCAAATTATGTGGAGCTACCATTTTATTGCCAACTCGATATTGTGCACTTATACCGTCGTTTAGCCCAGCCCCTTCCTGACTTTATCAATAGTTTAAATAAAGATGAGTATAGCCAACATTTACTACTGCAAAATACGCTGCAATATGCTCACGCTTATCAACTCCACGTTGATGCTCAGATCAGAAAAATAAAAAGCGCTGAAAACAACGGTTTTTACATGCAAGCGGTCTGTATGAGTATTGCAGCCATTGATGACTTAGGAATAAACATTGAGCTCGCGCAATTACTATTACGCGGTTTTACTAAAGCAATTCCCATTAATGTTACTCCAATGCGGCTAAGGCAGTATTATTTATTAGCCAAACACAGCCTCACCCTCAATAAAAGCCAAGTTACTAATAGCGAGCTATATTATAAGTATTGTCGTTTTATTGAGTCCACAGTGAGCTTCTTAAACACCCAGCCAAAGGTAGCCGTATGATTTTTCAATATCGCTTAAAAGTTATCGCACTGCTAACGTGCTGTTTTTTAGTGTGCTGGCTTTTAAGTTTTAATGCCTTTGCTGATAGCGCTAAAAATCTCCCTGAGTCGCAGGTTACTGCGAGCAAAAAAGTATTGCTGGTCGGCGCTTTAAAGGGCAACTCTATTCCTTACTTTGCGGTGAAAGAAAACAATAAAGTGGGCGGTATTTATCCTGAGTACATCGAGCATTTGGCCAGTGCTTTAAACTTACAAATACACTATCAATTTTATAACTCGGTAGCACAGCTAGAAGATGCCGCAAAACAAGGGCGTGTTGATATAGCATTAGGCTTACAAGTGACTGACGCGCGCAAAGATTACTTAACGCTCAGTAAAACAATTATGACGGTGCCACGTACGGTGTTAATAGCAAAAGAGATTGAAGCGTCACCATTTCAACTTAACGCAAACCCAGCTGTTAACCTCGCACTGTTTAAATATGATGTTGATAAAGAATATATTAAGCAGCTATTTCCTGATATTAAAAAGGTCGAAATAAAACAACAGCAAGATCTTGCACCAGCGTTTCACTATGGTCTGGTTAACGCCCATTTTGGTGACTCTTTATCTAACCAGTATTTAGCATCAAAATTAGCTATTAATAAATTTAGTATCGTTTCGCTGGATCATACCGCTAATAAAGTGTTTCATATTCCGCTAATTAGCAAAAATAGTACGCTTAATAACGCCATCAACAAGCTTATAGAAAACACAGATCCAATCACAGTATCAGCCATTGTTGCTCACGCGAGTCAGTGGCAACACTATACCAAAAAACCAGTTATGGTTATTAACCCACAACAACAAGACTGGTTAAAGCAGCATCAAGTGATTCGCTACACTACGTTACCTCAATGGCACACCATTACCATGTATGATCAATCAGGTAAGCCTAAAGGCTTGTCTATTGATGTGTTAAACCGTATCGCGGAAAAACTGGGGGTCACCTTAGAATACGTACCAACTCACTCCAGAGAAAAAGCACTAGCGCTACTAAAAACCGGTGATGTTGACTTGGTTCCTGCAGTATTGCGTTTGCAAAGTCGCAACGACATCATGAGTTTTTCGCAGCCTTATTTAAGTACACCTTGGAGTATGGTTGGACGTAAAGACTCGCAACTAGACGTAACTTTACTGCGCCAAGGAAAGTACAAAATAGCCTCGCCAAACAGCGATTATGCTCGCGCCATTATTTTAGATTACTTTCCAAATAGTGAGTTAATTATGCAAAGTAATATAGAAGAAAGCTTTGCGTTGTTAGATGAAAAAGAAGTCGATGCTGTATTTACAACCCTAGCAGCGTCACAGTCTTGGATTGAACATGGGGGCAAACATCACTACAAGCTGATACACGATTTTTTAGTAAATAATAATATAGACATACAACTAGGTGTAAGTAAGCACTCACAAGAGTTACTTGGTTTAGTTAATAATGGCCTTGATGCAATAGGCTATGATCAACTCGATAGCCTTGCCCGTAGCTGGGTGGAGCTTAATCCAAATCAAGGTGTAAATATTAAACAAATCATTTTTTACAGCTTGCTTGCATGTGCCTTATTTTTATTAGTCGTAGTTGGTTTTTTATATTGGAATAATAAGCTGCGTCAAGAAGTCAGGTTTCGCCGTAATGCGCAACAACGTGCATTACAAGCAGAGCAAAAGCTTACCTCTATAGCCAATGCTATTCCTGGTGCTGTGGTGCAGTTTAAAATTGTTAATAAGCAGCTTATATTTACCTATGCCAGTAAGGGGATTGAAAGGTTTACTCCGTTTAAACGAATAAACTTATCAACTGAAGAGGCGGTGAATTTAACAGATGAAGACTTTCTAGCTTTGATCTCGAAAGACCAAGTAGACCAGCTTATCAATGCAGCTACTCAGGCGCTAAATGATAACCAGGGGATTGATTTTGAATGTGAATTAAATGCGCCCTATCGTAATTGGTTAAACTTGGTGGCATTTCCTGCTTATCAAGGTGATGATTGTGTCTGGAGCGGTGTATTACTTGAGATCAATCAACGTAAAGAGCAAGAGATTGCTCTCAGCGAAGAAAAAACCAAAGCGGAGCAAGCAGCCCTTGCTAAATCACGCTTTTTAGCAATGATGAGTCACGAAATTAGAACACCTCTAAGTGGTGTGATCACTACTACTGAGTTATTGTCACAATCAGCCTTGGATTATCAGCAACGCGATGACGTGAATACCATTGCTACATCAGCCAATAATTTACTGCATATTCTCAATGATGTGCTCGATCATACAAAAATGGAAGAGCAACAGTTTGCCATCGAAAAAATAGAGTGTGATTTACTCGATATTGTTGAAAACGCGGTGCGGGCTCATGTCGCAAACGCACAGGCTAAAAACTTAACCATGCGTGTTGATTTTGATCCCCAGTTACAACGCTTTATTGAAACCGATCCCGTCAGGTTGCAACAGGTGCTATCTAATTTACTCAGTAACGCAGTGAAGTTTACTGAGCAAGGTAAAATAACTATCAGCGTTAATGCTTTGCATAACGTGGGGAATGTTCAACACGTTGAGTTTAAAGTGACTGATGCAGGATTAGGTATTGCCATTGAAAATCAAAGCAAGCTGTTTACTCCTTTTATGCAAGCTGAAAGCTCAACTAATCGTCAATACGGTGGAACCGGGTTAGGACTGTCAATTTGCCAAATGCTGGTAAATCGTCTTGGTGGGGAAATCACCTTACACAGTGATTTAGGTAAAGGTAGTGAGTTTAGTTTTGTGATCCCCCTTGAGTGTTATAAAACCGCAGAGTTACCAACAACACCGGTTGAAAAATCATTATTACTCTTGGATGACGGCAGCGAATGTATTGCTCAAGTGATCAATTATTTAAAACGATGGGGTATTGCGTTTATTCATGAACCAAACCACAGTAATCCTGAGTCTTGGTTAAACCCACATAATTACACAAATTGTATGGTTATTTTTCATCAACAACTAAGCAATATTTCACACCTTAAAACCAGCGATGCAAGTAATGTATGGGTTAAGCTGTGCATGGCGGCAAATAATGAACTTGATGCAGACTTATTTATACCGAGCAATCCTTTGTTAGTGTCTCCTTTACTTAATCTGATCGCCAAAGCCAATGACAGTCAATTAATGGATACTGTCCATCAAGAACAAAACCACGAAATTATTCTCCAAAGCAGGGAGCAGGCTATCAGCAGCGGTCGGCTAATTTTAGTGGCTGAAGATCACCCAACCAACCGACAAGTGATCAAACGCCAACTTGAAACCTTAGGCTATCAAGCTGACTATGTTGAAAACGGCGTACAAGCCCTGCAAGCAATTACTGAACAACATTACAATTTGTTGATCACCGATTGCCACATGCCAGAGCTCGATGGCTATGGGTTAACCCGCGCTCTGCGTGAGCAAGGAAATAACATGCCAATCATTGCCTTTACCGCCAATGCACTCACTGGCGAAGCGCAGCGTTGCTTAGACATAGGAATGAACGGCTATATAAGTAAGCCGGTCAGCCAAAGTGTATTGCAAGCTAAGCTAAACAAGTATTTACCGACGCTGAGCCAGATAACCATACCTGTCAGCTCTGTGCAAAATAACTTACCCATAAACACGCATCATAAGGCCACTGAAATGCATTTTAATATTCTAGAACTACAAACTATGTTTGGTTCTAAAGAGTCTGTGTTGGAGTTGCTTGCAGAGTTTATTGACAGTTTAAAGGCTGATATCAGCGAGCTGAGTGACGCATATGCACAGCTTGATTTTACACAGCTCAATACAATTGCGCATCGCTTAAAAGGCGCGGCTCAAATGGTCATGGCAAACGCATTAAGTGAACTTGCAAGCACCTTAGAAAATGCAGCCAAACAGCAGCAAGCTGCTTTGTGTAAACTAAAAATAACCGCCCTTAATGATTGCCTACAACAATATGAAAACTCATTAAACACATTGTTTTGATGACCCTGTCACCAGAATATTTACCCAACGAATGGAGTGCTTTTTATCAACAAATTGTTTAACAACCACGCTAAGTGAATATTTTTTATATAAAATCAGCTCAAAGTTAACGGAAAAGTAAACGTCACTGTAATACCCTGCTGAGGCTCGCTATTTGCTTTTACATCGCCTTGTAGGGCTTGGGTTGCAAGGTTATAAACAATGGCCATACCTAAACCACTGCCGCCATTACCTCGGGTGGTGGTAAAAAAAGGATCAAATACATTCTGTAACACGCTTTTAGTCATCCCATGGCCGTTATCACGATAACGTAATGTGTAGGTATTTTGCTGCGTATCTACCTGTACTGTGATGTTTATCTGATTATCTTTACGGTCTTTAAAGCCATGTACGCAACTGTTACTTACTAAATTCATTAAAATTTGACTTAAAGCCCCTGAAACGGTGACTATGCTAAGTGTTTCATCGCACTCAATGGTGGTGTTAACTTGATGGCTTCGGGTTAATGGCGTAAGACTATGTACGGTATTAGCTAAGTAATCATTTAAGATCACTGTGCTAATATCAAGAGAGGATTGATCAACGGCAGTTTGCTTAAAATTACAGATCAGAGCTGCGGCCCTATCTAAGTTGCTACTTGAAATCCTTAAACACTCATCTATATGCGTAAGAAACGCCACTAAGCTATTTTTCGATAGCGTATTATTTTCCAGCTGTTGTGTCAGTCGCTTTAGGTTATCAGTTGCCGAACTATTGGCTGTTACGGCAACACCAATGGGCGTATTTACTTCATGAGCAACGCCTGCAACAAGGTTCCCTAATGCTGCCATTTTTTCTGATTCGATGAGTTTTTCTTGCGTTCCGGTTAATGCTTCTAAGGTTTTTTGTAGGGTATTTGTACGCTCAACTACACGCTCTTCTAGGTAACGATTTGCAGCTTCTAACTCTTGCTTGACTAATCTGCTTTCTTGCGCCGAAAGTGCCCGACCATAAAGATCAGCCAAACCCGAAAGAAACGTACATTCGTCATCATCCCATTGTCTAAAACTGCCAATATGCTCACAACAAAAAATACCTATCATTTTGCCTTTAAAACGCAGAGGAGCATCCAGCATGGAGTGAATACCTAGTGGGGTTAAGTAGTGCTCAGAGAACTCGTATGTTGCCGGATCGGTATGCGCGTTATTGGCAATTATCACTCGTTGTGTATCTAACGCCCTGAAATAAGAAGGAAAACTAGCGCGCGTTAAAATCAACGTTTGAGCTGGTTCAGTGTTCGTTTTATCTAACAGTAATTGGCAATGGCATTCACTATTATCGCTATTTAACAACCATATGCTGGCACGTGTCGTATTAAGACCATCGATAATAGCTTTTACAATCAATTGCTCGGCAAGCTCTATATATCCATCGTCTAAAATTGCCGATGTAGACACCTTATAAAGTAATTGCACAAGCTGTTGCCGCATTGATGAAACTTCCCAAACGATTATCGTAAGTTTAGTTTAGCTTATTAAATTAATTTCTACCTCTGCATTTATAAAGCTTTAAATATTAAGACATTGTTCAGATAGGTTTGGTTATTATAAAGCCACACTCCTGTTGATACCCCTAACGACTTTATGTTGTTTAAGCAGTTTGACCAGCTCACCCTTGAGCTGGTTTTTTTTGCCCGCGTTTTGCCTAGTGCCAACTTAGCTAGCATGTTACAGTTTATCTCATTCAAACAGCATTTAAATATCAACTAGGCAGCACAATGCATCATTATTTATTATCCGCTTTACTTGTTATTGCTACTTTAGTGACAGCCCCGATAATGGCCCAGGAGTCTCGCTCTGAGCCTAGCCAGCAACAGCAACAACAAGCACTCGAAGAATTGCAAGAGCCAATGTATAAGCCATTGATGGAGCGCTATATTCTTGATGAACTTAAAGCGGTACGTCAAGATCAGCAAAAACTACGCGAAGATGTCACAAAACAAGTAACACATACCCAACTCGATACCGCCGATCGCGCGCTAACTTACACAACCGACACCATTAACAATGTGTTTTTTATTATCACGATCACCGCATCAATTTTAGTACTTGTGGGCTGGAATTCATTGCGTGATGTAAAGAATAAAGTAGAAGATATCGTTAATAGTCGCGTTAGCGCAATTACAATGGAATACGAAGAGCGCTTAAATATACTTGAAGAAAAACTGCGTGTTCGCTCTGAAGAAATCTTAAGTAATCAGCAAAAAATATCGGTCACTAACGAAGTTCACTCACTGTGGATGCGCGCAAACTTAGAAAGCGATATTGCGAATAAGATTGAGATTTTCGATGAAATATTAAAACGAAAACCTGAAGATGTTGAAGCTATCGCCTATAAGGCCGATGCACTGTTAGAGTTAAACCAAACAGCAAAAGCGATTGCGCTGTGTAATCAAGCGTTAGATATTGATAGTGATTATGGCTATGCGTATTGGCAACGTGCCTGTGCCTACGCTCTAACTCACAAACATGCTGATGCATTAGCAGATATAAAAATGTCGTTGGAATATTCACCCAATTTACGCAACGAGCTGTTACATGAAAGTGCATTTGCCAGTTTGCACGACAATAATAGTTTTAATGCGATTGTCGCTGGCGACAAAAATTAATTGAGCCTGTGCGGCTCAACGTTCTAAGAAATTTTCGATTGCTTGAGTGAGTAACTCGTCGAGTTGCTCTTCAAACTCATCTTTTGTGGTATCGAAATGAGTTAAGTACGTGTGAGCCTGTGATTCAGACAATAGTCGAGTATTTATACTGTATTGACGTTCCGCCTTACTTTTATCAAAGCGTGGCGTAAACTGATAGTGTGCAAAATAAGGGGCGGCAAGTTGTTGGTTTGCATATACACAAAAATGTTCAATCATTTGCGCACCATTAGGGCCAAGGCAACCAGGCTCAACACGATAAAGTAAATAAAGTTTTTTATCGTCACTTAGCTGCATTTATATCCCCTCATTGTTGTTATCTAAAAAACAACACCTTGGTAATTTTACCATTTTCAACTTGATAGCTAGAGATCAACTCTGAGCGTTTATCAATTACGTTCGGATCGGTTGAACAGGTTTCTGATAACTCATGATCAATAACTATATTACCGTGTACGATACGCTTTATAGGTGATGATTTGATACACTTTAATTTTTTAAACACGATCCCATAACGGGCAATGAGTTTTTCTTTCCCTTTAAAGAGTAACTCATTTGGAAAAGCATAAAACTCAACATTTTCATCATACATGCTGATAAATGCGTCAATATTTCTGGCGTTATAGGCCTTAATTAACTGCTCGATAACCGCTAATGATTCTCGTGACTGTTTTGCTTTTACTTGTTGTTTTAAAGTGAGCGCTTCTTTAGCTTGCGTAACGGCTTGCTCCGCTTGGGCTACCGCAACCGCCTTTTCTTGCTGAGTTTTAGGAATATCTGCAGGTTTTGCCGCTTCAGTGCCAAGTACCTTGCTGGTATCAACCACTTCAATCATGTTTGCTTTATTTGGATCAACCACCACAGGCTGGGTAGACTCAATATGGCTAGGCGCTGGCTGAGCGGCATTTTCAGGCGTTAATGTAATAACAGCAGGGCTATCTTGTAATTCACTTTCAACAGCTTGCTCTTTAGCAGCAGTAGCGTCATTCGTTTTGACGACAACAGCTTGTGACTGGGAGTCAACTGTTTCAACTTCAGTTGCGAATAATTGCCATGAAAATAACAAACTAACGACAAAAAATAACGGTTTCATACTGTTCCTGAGTAATTTAAGAAACGCTAAAATAACAAAATTTAGCGTTTCGCGATAGTTATTTACCAATATTGCTCAACGGTAATTTGCCCAGGCTCTCTACGGCGATTACGGGTATAACCTCGCTCAGTTAATAATGCTGATGTGTCTTTAACCATATCTGGATTTCCACAGATCATAAATTGAGCATTTTGTGGTGTGACTGCACTTTGGCAATGTGTGAACAAACTGCCATCAGCAATGCCACTGGTGATACGCCCATTTAAGCCGATAATCGCCGGCTCTCGACTCACTACGGGTAAGTAATGTAATTGCGCATACTGCTGCTGTAACTGAGCTATTTTATCTTGATAACTTAAGTCTGCATTCAAACGCACACCATGCACTAAAGTAATGTGTTTAAACTGCTGCCATACATCGCCTTGTTCTAAAATAGATAAAAACGGGCCGATTGCAGTGCCAGTACTAAGCATAAATAATTGCTCACTTGCAGGGACTTCATCCAAGGTAAAAAAGCCACTGGCGCGTCGCTCTATTAAAACGGTATCGCCAGGGGTTAATTTAGCAAGTTGTTGCGATAACAATCCATCAGCAACATTGATAAGGTAAAACTCTAAGTCAGCTGAATCAGGGGAATTCACATACGAATAAGCTCGCGCAATGCGTTTATCGTCCATCATCATCGACAGCTTAGTAAACTGCCCTGCTTTAAATGGCTCAACATCGGCGTTAACAATCAAGCTAAATAAGGTGTCTGTCCACCAAACAATATCTTTAACCTTCGCCTCAACCCAATTAGACACAACCACACTCCTTTCGTTATTGCTTTATATAACAGTGGCAAAGGAACAAAGGGGTGTCAATGTTTGAGCGGTCAGCGGTCAGCGGTCAGAAATTCTAACTTATCTTTGATTACCGTAAAGATTTAGATGTGATTATTTTATAAATAATGAAGATTACTAAGAAATGTTATTTAGCACTTTTATTTTTTAAGA
>NZ_PNDT01000091.1:0-45379 GCF_005886375.1 Pseudoalteromonas sp. S1727 | reverse complement strand
GGAAGATTCAGATCATCGAAAGAAAGGACACGTAAGTTAATACGAGCAAAATCTCTAGCTGATAGCTGATAGCTGATAGCTGATAGCTGATAGCTGATAGCTGATAGCTGATAGCTGATAGCTGATCTTATTTAAAGCTAAAATACCTACTTGCTTAATTTTCCCACTAAGCGTAAAATGCGCGCTCATTTCGGCCTAATTAATATTAATTCCTTGCCTTAAACCGACTGGCTGAAACGGTAGAAGGCTCTATTAACCGTAAGGAATATCCATGCGTCATTACGAAATCGTATTCATGGTTCACCCAGATCAGAGTGAGCAAGTTGCTGGTATGATCGAACGTTATACTGGTTCTATCACTGAAGCTGGTGGTACTATCCACCGTCTTGAAGACTGGGGTCGCCGTCAATTGGCTTACCCAATCAACAAGCTTCACAAAGCTCATTATGTTCTTATGAACGTTGAAGCACCAACTGAAGTAATCAGCGAGCTAGAAACTACTTTCCGCTACAACGATGCAGTGCTTCGTAACTTAGTTATGCGTACTAAAGACGCTGTAACTGAAGCATCTCCTCTTGTAAGAGAAGAGAAGAAAGAAGCACCAGCTGCTTAATTGTTTTGAGTCCAAGCATGGCGTTTGATCAGCGAGAATTTTAAGGTAAACCATATGGTCAGTCCTTTTATGAATCAGCTGGTTATCTCTGGGGTTGTTTGTAAAACACCTAAGTATAGCCAAAGCCCTGCTGGTATCCCACATTGTATTTTTGTTGTAGAACATAAATCAATGCAAGTTGAAGCAGACCTTAACCGTAATAGTTATGTCAGACTTCAAGTGGTTGCCAGTGGTAAGCAAATGCAACAACAGACTCAACATTTGCACGTTGGGCAGGCATTGCAAGTGAGCGGTTTTTTAAATCGTCACGAAGGTCGTAACGGCCTTAGCCAATTGGTTTTGCATGCTCAGCATATAGAAAGAATTATTTGAGGAATTTATCTCATGGCACGTTATTTCAGACGTCGTAAGTTCTGCCGCTTTAAAGCGGAAGGCGTACAACAAATCGATTATAAAGATCTAGCTACTCTTAGAAACTATGTTACAGAAAGTGGCAAAATCGTACCTAGCCGTATCACAGGTACTAGCGCTAAATACCAGCGCCAGCTAGCAACTGCTATTAAGCGTGCTCGCTACTTAGCCCTTCTTCCATACACTGACTTACATAAGTAAGCAGCGGATTAACACGTTTTTAAAAGGTGTAGAAACATGCAAGTTATTCTACTAGATAAGATCGCAAACCTAGGTGGCCTAGGTGACCAGGTTGTAGTTAAATCTGGCTTCGCACGTAACTTCCTTTTCCCACAAGGTAAGGCAGTTCCTGCAACTAAAGCTAACATTGAAACTTTTGACGCACGTCGTGCAGAGCTTGAAGCGAAAATCGCTGAACAGCTTGTTGCTGCACAAGCACGCGCTGATAAGCTTGAAGCATTAGCAGAAGTTACACTAGTTTCTAAAGCTGGTGATGAAGGCAAATTATTCGGTTCAATCGGTACTCGTGACATCGCTGACGCTATCTCAGCTGTTGGTGTTGAAGTTGCTAAGTCAGAAGTTCGTTTACCTCTAGGTACTATCCGTGAGACTGGCGAATTTGACGTATCAATCGCAGTACACTCAGACGTTACGGCTACTATCAAAGTAATCGTAATCGCTGAAGCTTAATTTTAATTAAGCAAGAAAAGCCGTGCTGAAAAGCGCGGCTTTTTTGTTTGAATTGTTATAATTTTTATTTCCTCATTGTTTATAGCTATTTTACTATTGCTATAGTCGCCCACTAATTTAATAAATATTAACCCAATGCTGCTTAAGCGCTTTATAATATGAAGTTTAGGTTCTTATGTATCAAATACAGGTAAAATGCAGTAGAATTTCCATTTTAGCTAGTTTCTTATTTGCTTGTTTTAAATTAAAAGAATAAAAAACTAATGATTTATGCTTGTTATAATGTAGCAATATTGTAATTAGGTTACAGTTAATTGACATTGACAGCGTTGTCACTGTATATTGTTTGTGCACTGGGCATAGTGTTAAGGATGCAATAATTGAAACAACACATGATGAGCAATGTGAAACCACCTGCTGGTTTTACATTAATAGAGTTATTAATCGTAGTCGCCATTTTAGGCATTTTGTATAGCGTTGCCATGCCTTCATATGTTGAGCATATGGAGCGTAGCCGCCGTGCTGATATTCAGCAAGTTATGTTACAACATGGGGCGTCTTTGGAGCGTATATATTCGCGTAATGGTGGTTATCCAAATACTTTTGATGCGGCGGTAAATACAGAGTTTTACACGTTCACTTATACAGCGTTAAACCGTGTTACAGGCGCCGCGGCAAGTGAAAACTTTAAAAGCCGTGCATTTACATTAACGGCAACACCAAAGCTTGGTTCTGCTCAAGCGGGAGATCGCTGCGGTGCTTTAGTGATCAAGCACGATGGTACACAATCAGCTGATGCAAGTAACTGCTGGGAATAATAATGATTCGAACTGCAGCAGGCTTCACATTAGTAGAACTCATGATTGTGGTGGGAATTGTTGCGATCATGGCCGTATTAGCTTTTCCATCATTTAGCCAGCAAATAATGCAAGATCGCGTAGTAACCACAGCTAATCAATTGAACAGTGTTTACAAATACGCGCGTAGTGAAGCTGTAAAGCGCGATCGCGATATTAAATTGATTGTAAGTGGTACAAAGTGGCAAGTAAAAGCATCTGTTGATGGCGTTGACACTGTTTTAAAAGAGTTTGTAATTCAACATCAAGGTGTAACCGTTGGATTAGTTGATCGTACTGTTTGGTCTACTGGTGAAATATCTGCGGCAAGCCAAATATTAATTAAAGATGATAATGAAAAGACGGTCGACTACTATCTGTGCATTTTAAAAAGCGGCCAAAATTGGTTAGCTGAACAGTCAGCGGCGTGTGCATAATGAACAAACAACAGGGCTTTTCATTATTGGAAGTGATGCTATCTGTGGTAATTGCAGGTATTGCATTACTAGGTTTGGCCGCAGCGCAACTAAAATCATTACAGTATGCGACCAATAGCTTTAATTACACCATCTCTTTAGTACAAGGACAAAACACTTTAGAGCGAATTTGGCCTCGTTTATGTGAGCTACAAACAACAAACCCTGCATTATTTACAGATGCTAACTTTCGTGCTTCTTTAGGTCCGCAAATTAATGATTACCAGCTGACGTTACCTGCGGCGTACGCACATGATATGCAAATTACAGTGTCTTGGAGTGATGAACGAATTAAGCAGCAAGATCCTGCTCAATTAGAGAATCAGATTACCTTGAATGCCAGTTACCCCGAACTACCTGCAGGGTGTATTTGATGATATCGATTTATCGTACACGAGGTTACACCCTTGTTGAGCTAATGGTTGCATTAGCTGCCGGTGCGTTTTTATTAGCAGGTGTTAGCCTGTCATATTCAGCAATTAAAGGTACGATTTTGGTTGGTAAAGAGCTGGAAAATGCGCAAGAAGTGATCCGCTATACCAGTAAAGTTTTTACGCGCAGTATTAAACAAACCCCAAAGCTTCCTGAAATTGCGGCAGATGGCTCGACAATTACTATTTATCAGCCAGCAGGGGTTATTACCTGTGATGGGAGTGTTTCGGCTGCTGATGTTACAGAGGTTTATAGCTTAGCAGGCAATAGCTTAATGTGCGCCTTAGACGCTGCCCCTGCTCAGCGGCTGTTAACTGGGATCACACAATTGAGTTTTTCACTTAATAATAATGTTGTAACCATTAATGTAGGGCCTGAAAACTTACCGAGCCAATTTGGTGGCGCAATTATTGTAGATATTGCGGTATCTAATGTGATTTTAAACAATGCATTCGGTGGTGTGTAATGGCTAAAAAGCAGCACGGTTTCACGTTAATAACAGTATTAATCCTCACCAGTATGGCAAGTATTGTGGTGCTTAATTCATTGCGTGAAAATATTGTTCAAGAGCGCATGAGTGGTAATTTTCAAAAGAAAATGAATAGCCGACTGCTTGCAGAAAAGGGCGTGTTTGAAGAAGCCAAATTATTGCAACAAGCTTTATTAAATGATCAAACATTAGATATAGACGGCTTAATTGCCGCTACCGGTAATGCCTTCGGCAGTGGCTTGATTGGTGATGATGCCACTTATCATGCCAGTATCACTAAAAATGCCGCAGGTGAACTGGAAATAGCTAGCCTTGGACAGCGTTATGATGGTGATGCGCAAAGTAACTTAGTCGCAAGGTTTGGTTTGATCCCGGGTAATAATTTAACCCCTTACTCAGATGCAATAATAGGTTGTCGAGGGGTGTCATTAGGCGGTTCAGGTAAAATTACCAGTTATGATTCAACGGATGCGAGTTATGCAGGGAATGACGCAGATGTAAGGACCACCGTTCATAATGCAAACGTTACATTAAATGGAACCGGCACAATAAAAGGCAGTGTGGCGTCGACTGGCTCGATTATTGTCAGCTCCTCACAATCTGTGGAAGGAGATTTGTGGGCTAATAAGGATATAACTTTCCCGTCAGGTACTAGCACTTGGAGTACAAAGATTAATGGTAATATTTTAGCTAATGGCAATGTCCAACTTAAAGATATGATGGTGAATGGTTATGTTCGTACTGAAAAGAATTTAACGCTAAATAATGGTGTTCATGTAAATCATAGTACGGCTGATATTCCAGATATTCTTTATGGTGGCAGTGTATTAAGCTCTAGCAGCTATACAAATAACTCAGTTGTAAAGACTTTACCTGATACGGCTTATGTTGAAGGCTTGACTGTGCCAAATGTCGCAGGGTTAGATCCCGATGATCCTACAAGTTCACCTATATACATAAAAGATCAATGTGATCCTTTAAACATTAGTACATTAAGCGAGTTAAATGCATTAGGGCCATTTCCTGATTTACAACTGACGAATAATACTAAGAAAATAACATTAAATGAAAACAAAGCTGTATTTACTGACAATGGGACTGTAACAGAGTACTTACCGAAGGAGGTTACTGTCTTAGGGCGCGTTCAAGAAAACATGTACTTTTTTAATAATCTCACTGTAAATGGTGGCAGTTTAGATGCGCTTTTAGCTGGGGCCGAAAATAAGAAAGTAGCTGTTTATGTTGCAGGTGACTTTACAATTACAGCCAGTGGTGAATCACACTTTAAAATACATAAGGGAGTGAGTTTAAGTCTATATGTAATGGGGAAAATTCATATTCGCACTAGTCCAATAGTAGAAGAAACGATCGTAAAACTCACTCCATCTGATGCCTATGCATTCAATATTTACTCTGGATATAAATCAGGTGATGGCTCTTTATCATGTAAGGATAAAGATGGTGCCAGTGATAAATTTGGTATTTACATCGCATCGAATACTGAAATGTATGCCACAATTTATGCACCTGATACTGATGTGCGGGTTGATGCCGGAGCTCAGTATACAGGCTCGATTCGAGGTGGTAGTGTATCAAACTGCGGTAATGGGGAAACACGCTATGATGTGGCATTAAAGAATATTACATCAGGTGGGGGCTCCAGCAGCGGTGCTAAAATTGCTTTTCTTGGCTGGTCATATAAAGTACCCGCTCAGGCTCCAGAGGAGCCGGTTGAAGAGCCCGTAGAACCGACAATTTAATTCTCACCTAAACGGCTAACTGTTAAGCTAGCCGTTTTTGTATTTATCTTTTAAAATTTTTCAATCAGCTTTAAACCTTTTCATTCTTTCTCTACGTCTAACTATTCAAGAAACATAAAACATCTGAAAGATCGTATTTCCACCGCGGTTGGGTATACACTAAATTCAGAATAATAATCATAAAGGGACAGCATCAACGATGTTGATAGATGTAAAACAGGCTTTTACACAGCTAAGTGAAGATACACTTATTACACGTGTTAAAAGTGGTGATCAAAATGCCTATGCGGCACTTTATGAGTTACATGTAAAACGGGTCTACGGTTTGTGCTTGCGCTTATTAGCGGATCGCGAACATGCGGAAGATGCAACTCAGGAAGTGTTTGTGCAATTGTGGCATAAGATAGCCAGCTTTGAAGGGCAGTCACAGTTTTCTACTTGGTTGCACAGTGTTACTAGCAATATTGCGATCAGCTATTTACGCAAACATAAAAATTGGTTGCAAAAAGTGGTGAGCTTCGAGCAAAGCGGTATGGATGAGCAAAGTGCTGCTGATTGCCAAGGATTAAATGGACTCGATAAATTAGTACTAAGGCTCCCTGAGCGAGCGCGTATGGTGTTTGTTTTACATGCCATAGAAGGTTATCGGCATGAAGAGATTGCCAGTATGTTAGGTATGGCAGTTGGATCGAGTAAGTCGCAATTTCATCGCGCCCGTCAGTTATTAAAAGAGTGGTATGAAAATGAATAAGCCAGATTTTGAAACCTTTTTAGCTGAGTCTATTAACAACACTGACTCAGAAATTACGCCACAAAAAGACTTATGGCCAGGCATAGAAAAAGCACTAACGCATGCTCCTGTGTCGCAATCTAAAACGATTTTATGGCCTAAATTAGCGGGAGTTGCGGCATGCTCGGTCGCCGCTTTATTAAGTGTGCAATTAATATTTTCGGGGGCAGAGCCTGCAACCAGTGTGGCGATGAGTGATTATTTTACCCAACAAAAGCAAACCTTGTTGGTGCAATATCAAAACCAACCAGCTTTGACCGACAATTGGCAGCAACAGTTAGCGGAGCTAGAAGATGCTGAGCGAGCAATTAAGCAAGCATTAGAGAATGAACCTGAGAACCCCGCGTTATTAAAGATGCTGGCGCAGGTTTATCAACAGCAATTAGATTTAATTAATAAGGTACATGCACCGAAGTGGCAACAAATTTAGGAGTAACAATCATGAAAACATTACTAATAGCACTGACTTTATTGCCGTTTATAGCTACGGCGGGTGAAAAAATTAACGAGCAAATTGAGGTGCCAGTTAATAAACGCATTTTTATTGATAACCAACGTGGTGATGTCCGTATTGAGGGGTGGGATAAAGCGCAACTACAGATCACTGGTGAACTTGATGATAAAGCGCAAGGTTACCGTTTAGAGGATCGAGACGGTCGCATCGAATTTATTGTTAAAATGCCGCGCAACAATAATGGTTGGAACAGTGGTGATGGTTCACAGCTGACTATTTATATACCAAAAAGTAGCGAGCTTGAGTTTACGGGAGTGAATGCCAACATCACTGCTAAAGAGTTACATGCCGGAGTTGATATTGATGTTGTTAACGGTGATATAAACTTACACAGTATCAGCGGCAATATTAGTGTTGATACCGTCAATGGTGATGTTAATGCTATCGGATTAAAAGGTGATATACGCTATGAAACTGTTAACGGTGAAATTAATGATAAAGATTCACAGGGGACACTGCGCTTTACTGCGGTTAACGGCGATATTAAATCTAAAACAGCGGCGCAAGAAGTACGTTTAGAAAATGTGAACGGTGATATTGATTTTGCATTTGCAGCGTTGAAAAGTTTACGCATTAATACCGTTAATGGGGAAAGTGAAATCCATATTAATCAGTTATTAAAAGGCGCGCAGATCACGTATGAATCAGTTAGTGGTGATGCCGACTTTTATTTCCCTGCGAATGTATCGGCTCACTTTGAAATCGAAGCTCATGCCAATGGCAAAATCGTTAATGAATTGAGCAATGATAAAGTGAAAAAAGCCAAGTACGGTCCTTCTAGTGAATTAGAATTTGCAGTTAACGGTGGTGATGCAGATATTGAAATAGATACGATCAGCGGACGCATTGAATTACGTAAGCAAAACTAATCTCCTTAAGCAAAGCAGGAAAAGAAATCCTGCTTTGCTCTTTGCACGGCTTAGCCAAGTCGATAGAATAGAGGCCATTCATTGTTAGTATTGCGAAGTTATGGCTACATATGGCTAAACCAGATAAACAAGTCGACACTCTTAAAGTTCCTCCTCATTCCATTGAAGCAGAGCAATCTGTTTTAGGTGGCTTAATGCTTGATAATCAAGCCTTTGACCGTGTTGCTGAATTGGTTGTTTCACAAGACTTTTATACCCGTACCCACAAGCTGATTTTTGAGGCCATGGTTGAGCTTGCTGAGGTGGGTGATCCAATCGATTTAATCACTATCTCTGAAAGCTTAGAGAAGAAGAATTTACTCAGTGGCATTGGTGGTTTTGCTTATTTAGCTGAGATCGCTAAAAACACACCTAGTGCGGCGAATATCGACGCTTATGCAAACATTGTACGTGAACGTGCCGTAGTGCGAGAAATGATTGGTGTTGCCAATGAAATTGCCGAAGCGGGATTTAACCCCGAAGGGCGCACCAGCCACGATCTACTCGATTTTGCAGAGAGTAAGGTTTTTAAAATTGCTGAGCAACGCACTAAAAGCAACGATGGCCCACAAAGCTTACACAGCATTCTAGAAAAAACCGTCGATAAAATTGAAGAGCTTTACCAGTCACCGCAAGATGGTGTGACAGGAGTAAGTACTGGGTATGCTGACTTAGACAAGATGACCACAGGTTTGCAGCCTTCAGATTTGATCATTGTTGCCGCGCGTCCATCAATGGGTAAAACCACCTTTGCGATGAACTTAGCTGAGCACGCTGCGATGACCCAAGATAAACCCGTGTTAATTTACTCATTAGAGATGCCCTCGGAGCAAATCATGATGAGGATGTTGGCATCACTTGGTCGCATCAACCAAACCAAAGTACGTACTGGTCAGCTCGATGATGAAGATTGGGCGCGTTTATCATCCACCATGGGCTTGTTGATGGAAAAAGGCAAGATGTATGTGGATGATGCCTCGGGCTTAACGCCAACTGATGTGCGTTCTCGTGCGCGTCGTATTGCTCGCGATCATGGCGGTATCAGTATGATTATGGTCGATTATCTGCAATTAATGCGCGTACCGAGCTTATCAGATAATCGTACCTTAGAAATTGCGGAAATATCTCGCTCACTTAAGTCCTTAGCCAAAGAGCTGCAATGTCCGGTTGTTGCGTTGTCACAGCTAAACCGTACCCTAGAGCAACGTGCCGATAAGCGGCCAATCAACTCTGACTTACGTGAATCAGGCTCTATCGAGCAGGATGCCGATTTGATCATGTTTATCTACCGTGATGAAGTGTATAACGAAGACAGCACCGAAAAAGGTGTGGCTGAAATCATCATAGGTAAACAACGTAACGGCCCAATCGGTAAAGTGCGCTTAACTTTCCAGGGTCAGTTCTCGCGTTTTGATAATTACGCGGGCCCTGCAATAGATGATGATTACTAATGCGTTTAGCGATAGCCGAAATTAATCTGCAAGCACTTGCCCATAACCTAGCGCAAGTGCGTCAGTTTGCCCCTGATAGTAAAATTATGGCGGTTTTAAAAGCCAATGCCTATGGTCATGGTTTAGTGAAGATTGCCCAACATCTCAACGCAGCTGATGCCTTTGCTGTTGCTCGTATAGATGAGGCTTTGGCTTTGCGCGCAGGTGGGTTAACTAAACCAATAGTGTTACTTGAAGGCTTTTTTCATCAAGATGACTTACCCATTTTATTGGCAAATAACTTTCAAACCATTATTCATGATGAAAACCAACTTGTCGCGCTAGAACAAGCCCAGTTAGATGCACCGATCAGCTGTTGGTTGAAAATCAACACGGGCATGCATCGATTAGGGATTGCTGCGACTCAGTTTGAAGATTTTTATCAGCGTTTACTGGCGACCCCAAATGCGAAAAATGAGATTAATTTAATGACTCATTTTTCGTGTGCTGACGATGTGAGCGATACCAAAACAGCAGAGCAAATTAGTTTATTTGATTCGTTAGTAGCAACAAAGCAGCAAGCCCATTGTTTAGCTAATTCTGCTGGCATTATTGCTTGGCCTGCAGGGCATGGTGACTGGGTGCGACCTGGTTTAATGCTGTATGGCGTGTCACCTATGCTTAACTGCACGGGAGCGCAACATGATTTAAAGCCTGTGATGCGCTTAACCACTAAGGTGATTGCAATTCGTGATGTAGCAGCAGGACAATGTGTTGGCTATGGTGGTCGTTGGCACAGCGTCAAGGCGACTAAGCTTGCTGTGGTTGCTATGGGGTATGGTGATGGTTATCCGCGTCATGCAAAACATGGTACGCCTGTGGTCATCGGTAATAAGCGTTACGGTATCGCTGGGAACGTATCAATGGACATGATCAGTGTGGATATTGGTGATAATAGCGACAATATCAAAGTAGGCGATGAGGTGGTAATGTGGGGGCCAGAACTTCCCGTGGAAGAAATAGCCCTGTGCGCTACAACAATACCTTACGAGCTATTGTGTAATATCACCCCTCGGGTAAGTTATGAGTATTTAACTTAAACTAATGAGAGTAACGTTAAGCGTTACTCTTTAATAAAATACACATCACTGAAGCCCATACGGGCAAACTCTTCATCACGAAAATTACGTACTGCTGCAGAGCCTTTTGAGGTCATAGCAATTTGCTGTTCCATTTTTAAGTAATTTGTTAAATCAATCCCTTCAGCGGCTGCAATGGCTTGGTACATATCGTGGTACTTATCTTTAGCAAAATTAATTTCGCGCGGTTGATTTTTAAACTTATACGTAATGCGTCGTGCCATGGGGAACTCGTAAATTGAATTAAATTGCCCTGATTTTATACCTTATTCGTCATCCTCTCTACCTTTGAATGACTTGTGGCTAAGCTCAAGTTACAATGGTGACTTATTTTGTAGCCGCAGCAAAGGAACATCATGAAACTAACTGTTGAGATCAGCAAATACCCACTACATCAAGATTACATTCCTTTTATTAAAGGTTTTATTGACCGTTTAAATAGTTACGATGACTTAAAAGTGATTACCAATACGTTATCAACGCAAATTTTTGGTGATTATGATCTCGTTATGTCCGTGCTTAGCACAGAGATTAAACGTTCATATGAAGAGTTTGGTAAAGCCATTTTTGTGTGCAAATTTCTCAATGGTGATCTTTCTCCTGAATAACCGTTAACTTCTTAGAGAGTCAACATGGATTTTATCACGCAAACGCTTGCAGGCTTTACGGCCATGTCGCACTGGGAATATATCGCTGTAGCTTTGTCGATGGCGTATTTACTGCTGGCTATTAAAGAGAGCTTGTGGTGTTGGCCTGCGGCATTTTTTAGTACTTTAATTTATACCATCATGTATTGGAATGGTGCCTTACTGATGGAATCGCTATTGCACTTTTACTATATGTATATGGCAGTTTATGGCTGGCTTGCATGGCGTAAAGGAGGAGAAAATAAGCTTGAATTAGCTATAACGTCATGGCGTTTAAATCAGCATTTATTGATCATTATGGGCACGTCAATTGTGGCTGTAGTCTTAGGGTATGTAATGAGTAATTATACCCATGCAGATTTTGCCTATTTAGACAGCTTTACAACTTGCTTTGCCGTTGTTACTACTTACTTGGTTGCAAAAAAAGTGCTTGAAAACTGGCTATATTGGATAGTGATCGATGCGGCGTCTATGTACTTATATTATGAGAAAGGATATTACCCTACACTGGTGCTTTTTGTGTTTTACACCATTATGGCGGCGTGGGCATTTAAAACTTGGTACGAAGAGTACGAGCAAACTCAAGCTAAGCCGTTAGCACAACTATAAGAAGCACTATGACAGGTCACGAAATTAGCGGCATTTTTGCCGCTTTTAACTCGCAATTAAACATCGTTAGCAGCGAACGATTGCATAGCGGTTTGAGTAACGATAATTTTTTAGTACGTGCACAGTGGAAGCACCAGCCACAGGCTTATTTATTAAAGTGTTATCGTGATCATTGGCCTGAAGTTGGTTTAATAGCGCAAACCGATTTTGCAGCACAAGGTATTTGCCCACAGCCACTTTGGACTGATAAAGCCAATAAAATCGCTATTTTTGATTACTTAGAGGGCGATATTGCACAAGGGAATTACACTACAGAGCTTTTAAAAAAGTTAGTCACTTTACATGGTTATCATGCCCAAACAGTACCAATGAACATCAATGATGAACTCGCTTTTTATCAACAAACGCCCTTATATCAGTATTACCAAGTGAGTATTGCAAAAGCATTGCAGCAAATAGCTTTGTTTCCTCGCGATAACGGTTTTTGCCATAATGATTTGGTGAAGGAAAATATTATAGTTAATCAGCAGGGGATGTTCTTAATTGATTTTGAATACGCGAAGTGCAACGATGTTTACTTTGATTTAGCCGCGCTGGTAGTTAGTTTTTCGCTTGATGATAAGCAAAAAACTAATTTGTTGGCACACTATCAACAACTTTTACCTGATGGTCAGCAGTTTTATTGCAGCATAAACAAGTTAGAGTGTTATCAAGTGGTCTTTTTAGTTTTATGTATTTGTTGGTACAGCGCACGCTCAGTCGAAGATAAAGTATCATTATTACGTACGCAGTTAGATCGTTTAATTAACCGTAAAAGCAGTAATTAAAGACCGCCAAAACGAGCGGCAAGTTCTTTATACTTTGCAACTTCATCGGCATCAAACTGCGGATCGCCATTAGCGTCTTCACCTTTTGCGATCAGTAAGCTTTCTCTGGCTAAACGCTTTACACGCTCAGTTTTAACACCTAAAAATTCTGCGACTTGCTCGGTTGACATTAAACTCATAATACTTCCTCGTGTTAAACCTTTTACAAGCGCCTTATAAGTTGTTCGACGGGCATTGATATGTTGCAAAATGGTTATTTATTTTCATTAAGTATAATTTAATAGCGGTTTTTTGCTTACTTGTGAAGTAATTTATTCTATTTCGTTTGTTTTATAATCAACTAGGCGATAGATGCTGGCAATTCATTGCAGATGCCTTTATTATTGCTGCGCCTAAGCACTGATATCGCGAGTTAGTGTGGTGGCACAAATGTGCTCTCGTGGTGAAATGGATATCACGTGGCCCTCCGGAGGCTAAGTTGTAGGTTCGATCCCTACCGAGAGCGCCATTTGCTAATCTACAAGTTATTATCGAACTAAATAGAATTCGCTATTTTGTTTCTAATTACTCCCTTTTGTTTGTCTAGCTAATACCAACCAACTTAAATATTTAACCATTCTAGCGAGCTAAAAAGTACCTCAAGTTATTGCAAATTCAATTGATAATCATTATTGTTATCGCGGTGTTGAGCAACGTCGCTTACTACTTGGCATTGCGGTGAAGGTAGATTGATAAGTGCGGTTAGCTTTTGTGTACTTTTAATTTAAAGCTGAGTTTTAGACCATTTGCTAAATGAATTATTAACAGACTTAAAGGAAATCTAATGAAAAGCCTAAAGAATTCTCTTTTTATTGCTGCGCTTTTAACGTGTAGTAACTTTGCGATTGCACATGAAATTTGGTTGGTAAAGTCGGCGAAAGGTGATGCTGTAAAATTGTATTTAGGTGAGCCTGGTGAGCCTGAGTCCGGCGATAAAATTGCAGGGCTGAAGAATACAAAAGTATTTGTAGATTCAACAGAGTCGACTTTAACACTGACTCAACAGCAAAACTTTTGGTCAGCAGAGCTTACTGAACAAGGGGATGTAAGAGCGTTTACGGATGATTTATGGAAGCCTTGGAAAATGGAAAAAGTATCAGAGCAAGATACAGATACATTTCAAGCGGCTAAGTTATTTGCGAAAGCAGGCCGTGAAGAGATCCAAGCAAAGCAAGAGCTTGAATTTGTACCAACTAAATCAAACGGGGATACCTTCACACTTGTTTATAAAAATAAACCGGTTGTTGATCATGAAGTATTAGTGCAAACACCTAAGCACCAAGTAAAAACAATTACAGATAAACATGGTCAACTAACAGTTACTAGCGAAGAACAAGGAACCTATATTATTTCGAGTGATCATCCGGTTGCGGGTAAGGCGGTGATTGCCGGTAATCAGGTTGATAGTACGTATAATATTGTAACAATTAGTTTTCAAGTTAAGTAATTAAAGTTAGAGGTAAGCACTTTATGTTTTGTTAAGTTGCTTATCTCGAATTTAAGTTAAGTAATTTTTTAATAGTTGCAAAGCGTATTTATAGAGCATTAGTTTACATGGTGGATAGATTTGACATTGTGACTTCTTCAAGTGGTATTATATTACAATAATTTGATGCAAGTAGTTATCATTCGTGATATCTTTTGCGTTGTTGTTTTTCTTATTAGAGTATTACCATGCATTTTACCCTACTGCCAATTGCGACAGCTGTCAGTGTCGCGCTAATGTCAATGAATCTAGCTGCTGCAGAAAGCGACAGTAAAGACGAAAATAAAATAGAAAAAATCACTGTTAACGGCAAATATATTGTTAATGAAAACATCGATACTGCCACAGGATTAGGCTTATCTATCCGTGAAACTCCTCAATCAGTCACTGTATTCACTGCTGAACGTATTCGTGACCAAGATCTTGATACCATTATTGATGCGGTTGATAACACCGTAGGTTTATCATCATCAAAAATGGATAACATCCGTAACACTATGCAGTCGCGTGGTTTTAGCGTATCTAATTATCAAATAGATGGTGTGCCATTATCATGGAGTTTGGCTGGGGATTCAGGAGAAACATCAGCGGATGTGGCCATTTATGAGCGAGTTGAGTTTGTTCGTGGTGCTACTGGCTTATTAACTGGTGCAGGCGACCCGTCTGCATCAATTAACCTGGTTCGTAAGCGTGCAAGTAACACTGATTTAACAGGCTATGTTGATTTATCAATAGGTAGCTGGAATAAAAAAGAGCTAACCGTTGATCTTGCCAATGGCTTGAACGACAGTGGTTCAGTGCGTGGACGTGTTGTTGCTAAAGTCGTTGATAGCGAGTCTTACATTGACTTATACGAAGAAAATAAAAAGATTTTTTACGGTGTATTAGAAACTGATTTAACTGCAGACACTATTTTTCGTGTAGGCGGTAGCTATCAAAAAAGTGATCCACATGGGCCAGTGTGGGGTGCATTACCCGCTTATTATACAGACGGTACAGCAGCAGATTGGGATGTATCAAAAACCACAGCAGTAGATTGGACGCGCTGGGAAACTGAGCACACCAATTATTTTGCTTCACTTGAGCATGTATTCTCAAATGGCTGGCAGTTTGTTGCTAATTACAACCACTCAGAATACGACAAAGAAACAAAATTATTCTATGTATATGGTGCGCTTGATAAAGAAACTGGTGCCGGTTTAACTGGCCAGCGTTATTTCTCGTTTGGTACCACAGAGCAAGATAGCTTTGATTTACAATTAAAAGGCCAATACAACTTATTCGATCAAACTCATGACTTTGTGCTAGGTGCTTTGTATTCAAAACAAGCAGGCACAACCAGTACACGTGATCCTGATCCTATTATTGGTGGTACCGCATGGGATGCTGTGCCAATTGATGACTTCTATAACTTTGCCGGCGATTCAATTGCAGAGCCAAACTGGACTGAAGAAGCCACAGTACAAGACGATAATGATACTGAGCAAAAAGGCTTTTACGCTGCTACACGTATTTCGATTACTGATGCATTTAAAGTGATTGGTGGTGGGCGTATTTCATCGTGGGATCGTAAGCGTTATTACTACGGTGCAGAGCAAAATTACGGCAACTCAGGCGTGTTTGTTCCCTACTTTGGTGCCTTATATGATCTGAACTCTCAGCACCGTATTTATGCAAGCTACACTGAAATATTCAAACCACAGAATAGCTTAGATGCTAATGGTGAATACCTCGATCCAATCGATGGTAAAGCAAGTGAAATCGGCTTGAAGAGTGCTTACTTTGACGAGCGTCTACAAACGTCACTTGCGATTTTTGATATTCAACAGGACAACTTAGCCGTTGAAGATCCAAATTACGTACCGACTGCAGAACAGATGTCAGCTTATTATGGTGCTGAGGGCACGCAAAGTCGTGGTTTTGAGTTTGAAGTAATGGGTGAACCAGTCGATGGTTGGAATATCTCTGCTGGTTACTCGCAGTTTGAAGCGGAAGATGCGGATGATGTTAAAGTAAATACCTCGGCACCTCGTAAGCAGTTTAAATTGTTTACCACCTATCAATTTGTTGAGCAATTACCTGATCTGACAATTGGTGGCGGTGTCAATTGGCAAAGTAAATCTTATGCACAAGGCAGTACGGTTAACGTAGAGCAAGGTTCATATGCGCTGGTTAATTTAATGGCGCGTTATGACATTAACGAGGCAATGAAAGTGCAAGCTAACGTTAACAACCTGTTTGACGAAAAGTACTATAACTATATGACTGCAGGTAGATCAAACCTCTATCGCTATGGCGCGCCACGTAGTGTATCAGTGAGCTTTAGCTATAACTTTTAAGCTGAACACAATGATAAGCGGACCGCTCGTCCGCTGTAATTTACTAAAGGCGACCAGTGCGCCTTTAGTGTTTTATGTAAGTAGGAAAAATTAAGTGAAATTACGTTTTAGAGACAGCATGAACTGGTTACACACATGGTCTTGTGTGGTGCTAGGTTGCCTTTTATTTGCTGTGTTTTTAACTGGGACATTGGCGTATTTTCAATATGAAATTACTCATTGGATGCAACCAGAAGTAGAGCAGATCCAACATAAAGACAAAGCGATTAATCAGGCTCAGGCTTATTTAAATACGCATACAGAAAACGCTCCGCGCTGGACCATAGTGCCGCCTAATGAACGTTTTTCGCCGATTGTCGCTTATTGGCGTGATAAAAATACTACAGGCCGATTTAGTGTTGCTCGCCTTGATGAACAAGGTAACGAAATTAACAGCCGCGCAACGCGTGGAGGCGAGTTTTTATACCGGTTTCACTTTGATTTACATTATATGCCGGTATTTTATGCCCGTTGGCTAGTGGGCATAGCAGCAATGTTGATGCTGGTGGGAATTATAACCGGCATTGTGGTTCACAAAAAAATATTCAAAGACTTTTTTACACTGCAATTTAACAAAGGAGCAAAAAGCTGGCTCAATAGCCACACTGTGTGTTCAGTACTTGCGCTTCCTTTTCATATTATGATCACTTACACAGGGATAGTGACATTAATGCTTATGTACTTCTCATGGGCGATGAATATGGGCGATGGGGATAGACGTAGCTTCTTCTCGGCATTTAGCGATCAAGCCCCAGCTTTAAAAGCGTCAGGAGAAAAAGCACAATTACTTCCTCTTGGTGATATTTACAACAGCGCCAAAGCTCAGTTAGGGCACGCTGGTATCGGCTCAATTATTGTAAGTAACCCTGGCGATAGTATCGCTATGGTGGAAGTGTATGAAAATGCAACCGAAGAACTCACTTCAGATTACCGAACACTTAGATACCATGGTGTCACAGGTGAACTATTGCATGATTCAGGGGTAACAAACGCAGCAGAGCAAACCCGACGAACCATGATTAGTCTGCATGCCGGGCGTTTTGCTGATACTTCGCTACGTTGGCTGTATTTCTTGTCTGGGATCATGGGAACAGCCATGGTCGGCACAGGCCTGTTGCTTTGGTCTAATAAACGTAAGCAAAAAATGAATCCACGTTTTCGCATAGGTTATAAAATCATGGATGTGACTAACTTAGCATCTATTATAGGTCTACCTTTAGCTATTTCGGGGTATTTTGCTGCAAACCGGTTACTACCTTTGCAGCTTGAAAGTCGTGCCGAATGGGAAATTCATTGTTTTTTTATTGTTTGGCTTATGGCGTTTGTTTACCCGATACTAAGAGGGTGCAAACACAGCTGGCAAGAACTGAGCTTTATTACAGGCGTGAGTTATTTAGCATTACCTGTAATCAGTATTTTTACTACTTCACGCCACATTCTCAACTATCAATTTGAGCGAGATGCCACTTTGCTGTTTATGGATTTATTGTTATTTTTTACCGGAGGGTTGTTTATTTATATTGCGCATATAGTTTGGCGTAAAGGACATGAGCCAGCTGTGACTGCTCGTCCTAAAAGGCCGCCACGAGGAGTCGTACAATGACAATCAAGGCTTTTTTACAAGCAATCAGCAATGCTAAGGGTATGCAAATATTATGGCGAGTCGTGCTGGCAAGTGTTCTAGGATTCATTTTTTTAAGTGTGTTTATCGCTGGCGTAGCAAGCTTAGGCAGTGCTTTATTTCACCTGAGTAAAGCCACACTGATGTTATGGTTGATGCTGATTGGTATCGTCTTATATTGTTGTTTAGTTATGTGGATATTTGCCAGTAATAAATTAATGCGGTGTAGTGTAATTATTATTGCTGGTATTGTGATCTCTAGCGCTGCATTGTATGCCGGTGATATGTTGCATAAAAATCATCAGCCTGTGGAGTCTCGTTGATGATATTATTTATCAGTTTAATTATTAGCCTTATTGGTTTTATAGTATTAGCATTGGGAATGGCAAGGCACCGTAAAACGTTTGCTTTGACGCCAATATCAGCCATTGGTGAGCAGATCTATTTATCTGCTGGTTTGCTCATTATTAGTCTTTCCTTGTTAATAAATATCACGCAATTAAATGCAGGCTCGGCCATTGTATGGTGGTGTGGGCAATTGTCGTTGAGCGCATTGGCCGTCGTGACTATCTTGACTAGGAAACGAGGTAAGCGTTACTAATCGTTGAGTATAGGAGTTTATTGTTATGACTTATCAGCCTATAAAATGTACAGTTTACGATCAGCTTGAACTTTTTTGTATACAGCAAGCTAAGGTCACAATTACAACAACGGATGATGAAACGTTAATTGGTAAAGCTATTAATCTTGAGAACTATAAAGGGCAGGGGGAGTTTTTACTTATTAAATGTGAAGGTCAAGGCGAACATTTAGTTCGCCTTGACCAGATCAAAGCCATCGCTTATTTTTAAAGTACACGCCAATTGCACCAGTCAGGACTACCAGAAAAATTACAAAGGCGCTAAACGCATAAGGACTTTCAGTGCCCGGGATACCGCCGACATTGACGCCGAGCAATCCAGTTAAAAAGCCTAGTGGTAAAAACAATGCGGCAACGACCGACATGACATACATACGCTGATTAAGTTGCTCAGAAACTTGGCTGGTCATCGTTTGCTGAATAATTTGTGCTCGTTCAATCGAGTTGTCTAACTCTTCAATAAAACGAATAAGTAAGTTGGTTGTTTCATTTAGTTTCGCTTTATCATTTTCATCTAACCAGCTATAGCGGTTTGTCATTAGCATGGTAAGCGCTTCTTTTTGCGGTTTTAGATAGCGCTTTAAGCCAATGGTTTGACGACGTAATTGCGACAAACCTTGGTTATCGAAACGTTTTGTTGGCTCGTCAATTTCATCTTCAAACTCGTCAAGAGAATCGTCTAAGTTATCAATAACGCCTTGCATACGAGAAGTAAGATTATGCGTTAATTGGCAAACAAGCTCAGAAATACTGCTGGGGCCGGTTTTTTCTGTTAATGACATAAGCACATCTTGTACCGAAAGTAGGCGGCGTTTGCGTGTCGTGATCACGATGTTTTCATTAATGAATAAACGAATAGACACCATGTCTTCTGGGCTTTGTGCCGGATTTAGATTAACGCCACGTAAAAATAACATACAGCCGTTGGTGACTTTGGTGATCCGAGGCCGCGTTTCATCGGCAGTTAATGAAGCTAGCTCATAATCAGTGAGTAGTTCACTGTTTTTTAGCCACTCAATAGCATCAGCTTGACTATAATCTAGATGGACCCAGAGTTTTCCTTGCTCAGGTTGCCAATTATTTAAGTCAGTGCTGCTCTCTATTATATGCGCTCCGCCCTGCTCATCGAGGGTAAGTGCGTGAAGTAAACCATTGAACATAGTAAATTCCCTTAATTGCTGTATGGTTAATATAGTTGACTATTGAAAGACTTAGGTCAATCAAATTGACTCATCGACTTAATAAATTTATTTCATTGGTGTTTTTACTCGTGTAGCGTATAAGACAGTTTTTTATTAAAGGGCACATTTATGACGGCAAAGATAATTGTTGGTTGGCGTGAGTGGTTAAGTTTACCTGAGCTTGGCATTAATCAAATTAAGGCTAAAATTGATACGGGTGCCCGTACCTCATGTATCCATGCACTTAATATTGAAGAATATGAACTAGAAGGCGAAAAATGGGTGAAGTTTACTGCCCAGCCTTTACAAGAAGACGAACATACTCAAGTGCAGTGTCATGCTAAAGTAAAAAAGATGAAGTATGTAACTAGCTCAAGTGGGCAACGGGAGTTACGGTATTTTATTGAAACTCAGCTCTGTGCAGGTGGTCAAAGTTGGACTATTGAGGTGACTTTAACCAGTCGAGCCAGCATGAAATTTAGAATGTTATTAGGGCGTACAGCCATGGAAAATCGTATAGTCGTTGATCCGGCTTTATCTCATTTATTAGATAGTTAAGGTATTAACTATGAAAATCGGTATTTTATCTCGCAACAAAAATTTATATTCAACACGTCGTTTAATCGAGGCTGCCCAGTTGCGTGGTCATGAAGTGAAAGTGATTGATGCATTACGTTGCTACATGAACATTAACTCTGAACAACCAGAGATCCACTACCGCGGTGAAAATCTAAAAGACTTTGATACCATTATCCCGCGTATTGGTGCTTCGGTTACGTTTTATGGTTGCGCCGTATTACGTCAATTTGAAATGATGAATGTGTTTCCTGTTAATGAGTCTGTGGCAATTTCACGTTCGCGAGATAAATTACGCTCGTTACAGTTATTGTCGCGCAAAGGCGTAGGCATGCCAGTAACAGGCTTTGCTAGTAAACCAGACGATGTGAAAGACTTACTTGAAATGGTAGGTGGTGCACCCGTGGTCATTAAATTGCTCGAGGGTACACAAGGTATTGGTGTGGTGTTAGCTGAAACGCGTAAAGCAGCAGAAAGTGTTATTGAAGCCTTTATGGGTCTAAAAGCTAACATTATGGTGCAAGAGTATATTAAAGAAGCGGGTGGTGCTGATATTCGCTGTTTTGTATTAGGTGATAAAGTGATTGCCGCGATGAAGCGTCAAGCACAAGAAGGCGAGTTCCGTTCTAATTTACACCGCGGTGGCAGTGCAACATTAGTGCGTATCACGCCTGAAGAACGTAGAACAGCTGTGGCTGCGGCTAAAGCGATGGGCTTGAATGTAGCTGGGGTTGACTTACTTCGCTCATCTCGCGGGCCTTTGGTAATGGAAGTAAATTCATCACCAGGTCTTGAAGGTATTGAAGTGGCGACAGGAAAAGATATTGCAGGCATGGTGATCGAATTTATCGAAAAAACCGCTGCGACTAAAAGGACCGCAACGCGTGGCAAAGGTTAAAATCAATAGTGCGTTTACTTTATTAGGTGAAACGGTAGGTGTAGGCGAGCGTAAAACACTGGCCTTGGAAGCTGCAAAGCTGTACACCCACTCACCGTTAAATATTCCTATCGAAGTAGTGAATGGAGTGCAAGCTGGCCCAGTGTTAATGGTCTGCGCAGCAATTCATGGTGATGAACTCAATGGTGTTGAAGTAGTACGCCAATTATTAGCGAAAATAGATCCGTCTCAGTTACGGGGTACGTTAATTGCGGTGCCTATTGTGAATGTATTTGGCTTTATCCATAAGTCACGTTATCTACCCGATCGTCGCGACATGAATCGTAGCTTTCCGGGTTCTACTCGTGGCTCTCTTGCAGGACGTATGGCGCATATGTTCTTTTCGCAAGTGGCCGTTCACTGTACGCACATTATTGATTTACATACTGGGGCGATTCATCGTACTAACTTGCCACAAATCCGTGCCAATTTAAGTGATGAAGCCACAGCACAAATGGCTAAAGCATTTGGTACGCCGGCGGTGATTGATGCCTCTTTACGTAATGGCTCATTGCGTAGCGAAGCTGCTAACTTAGGTATTCCAGTTATTACCTATGAAGCAGGTGAAGCATTACGTTTTGACCCAATAGCCATTGCCGCAGGTATGCAAGGCGTAGATTACGTGATGCGACATTTAAAAATGATCCGTGGTAAGCGTGCTAAAAAGCTGCCTGAACCTATCATCGCGAGCTCGACCAGTTGGGTGCGTGCAGAGGTTGATGGTATTGTACGCGCACAAGTATCATTAGGTGAGCGCGTAATGAAGGGCCAGATATTAGCATATATCAGCAGCCCATTAGGCGACTCAGAGCTTGAGCTGTTAGCTCCACGCAGTGGTATTGTTATAGGGCAACAAACAATGCCATTAGTTAATGAAGGGGATGCCGTGTTCCACTTAGCTTATTTTGCCCACGCGAATAGCTTAGTAGAGCAACAGTTAGAAACCTTTATTGATGAAATTAGTGATCTTGAAGATGAGTTAAAAACTGCTGATTTAAATAATTAGTCTGCTTAAGAGATTTACGAACACATTGGTTTAAAAAGCCGCTGAAAAGGTTTTTTCTTCAGCGGCTTTTTTGTACCCGTTAGACTACTGAGGTGACTTTTTAGGGCCGATAATACGCTTTATTGGAGCTACTTTAGTGGGTTTGGGTTCATTGCTTAATACCATTACAGGCCGGGTAACAAACAAGTTATTTGGGTAAATAACACGGTGGCCATCGATATGCTCAAGTACCACATTCATTAGGCCCATTTCGACAATGCGCCCTTCCACAAAATTAGCGCCATCAATCACGCGAACCCAATAGCCAACACGGCAATCATTTTGGATAAACATCAGTAAGAAGGAAGTTAGATTGCTTAAAAGTGACCATGCGGCAAAAAGCGCAACCCCTAACATAGCAAACAAGGAAGACCCTAACACCAGTAAGCCTCGTAGCTCAATGCCCCAAAAAACCAGCACTAAACAGATCATCACAAATGCGAGAATAATTTTTAGCAACAGTTCGGCACGGTACTTTCTGTGAATATCGACCTTACCTTTGATAGTTTTTTCGAGTAATTTAGTAGTGAGTTTTAATAGTAATGGAAATGCCAGCAAGGCAACTAATGTTACCACCCACCTATATTGCATAATAAGAATATCAAGTAGTTCCACAGGTTGTCCCAATCAGCTTTACTTAAGCCGTATTCTAGCGTTTTTCGCGACCTTTAAAAGGTATTTTTTACAGTAACAAGCCATTGGATTGAATCAACGTCATCATCTTTATCTAGGGGAGCGGCAATATCTAAATGAATCACCGTACCGGCATTGGCTCTACTCGGTGCTAGCCTTAAACCAACACCAATATTTTTTAATACCTGACCATTATCGCCGTTATTTTTATCGTTAAACCAGGCGCGCCCAATATCAAAAAATGCAGCCCCGCCGACTTTAAAAAGCTGCAGCAAGTCGTATTCCCAATAATAACGTTTCTCTAAATTAATCAAAAAGCTGCGATCACCTTGTTGATAGTCCAATGGGTAGCCACGTAAGCCATTTTCACCACCTAAACTCAATTGTTTATCTGGGGTGAGATTACCCGCATAATCAAGTCGCATTCTGGCATACCATGATTGCTCTAAACTGGTATTTAAATAATATTGTACTTGGCTGCTGGCTAAAAGGTTCTCTACTTTGCCTTGCTCCTCGTTCCAATAACCATCGAGACTGGCATGAAAGCGCCAAAGTGTATCGTTGCCGCTAAAGTGCGCTTTTTTGGCATTAAAAGAGTACACAGCGCGACTGGCATCATTACTGACTTCTTCACTTGAGTAACCGAGTAAAGCTTGTACATTCCACCCTAAATTAAGGTCTTCGGTGCGATAAATACTGTCGAAGTTTCTAACTTTTACAAAGTGATCTTCAAACCAATGACCGCTTACATAGGGATAACTTAGCTCTCGCTCTTCAGCCAGTGGTGTATTGGTCTCTAAAGTACTAGCAAAGCTCTGTTGTTCGTGGGTATAACCTACGGTAAGTCGCTGTGTCCAGCTATTACTTAGGCGTTTAGAATGACCGAAGTAAATACGGTTATATTCAGTTTTTTGGGAAAATTGGCTGAACACTTCGCCGCGTTCATAAAGCGATTCAGTTCGTTGATCTGAGTAGCTCAACAAGCCATAACTATAAGGTGTGTCAATTGAATAAAACGGGTAAGTTAACTCAAGTAAATGGCGTTTCCCATCATCGTTATCAGAATACTCGACGCGGCCACGGTAACGGCTAGACAGTATGTTCGGGTCATCATAAACAAATAAATAACCATTGCGCTCAGCATCAGTTGTACGTGACAGTGATAGGCGTTTTCCCCAGCCAAATAAGTTAGACTCACGAAAGCCTATGCTCGATTTATTTTCGCCGCCACTTCGACTAAAGCTTACCTCTGGGAGTAATGTCCATAAATCGCGGGTCTCAACTGTGACATCAATATTACCGTCACAATTAGTTTGTGCACTTATATTTGCATCGTACAGGTAAGCTTGGCGACGTAGTAAGCGTTCTGATTCGGCTAATTTTTTTGGCTCATAGTTATCTTCAGGCATAAATAACAGAATGCTTTTAATAACATCAGGCTCGGTGGTCATATGTGCACGATTAGCAAATCTAAATAATGCGTTATTCTCTTCTTCGAGTTCAGTATTAAAAACGTTAAGTTGGTTCAGTTCGATTTTTGCTATTTTAGCGCCCGGGGTTTTTTCAGGCAGTAGTTCCTCACCATCAAGTTGGCGGTGAAGGTTTGTTTCAGTGGCTGTTGTTGTTTGTTGTTTTTGGCAGCTAGATTCGCTTTGCATAGGTGATTGTGCAAGGCAATAGGGGGCATAGAGCAGGTAGCTAGAACAGCTCAAAAATAAAAATTTAAAACATCTGCTTACGGCCATTTAAATCCTTGAAAATGAACTTTAGTCTTTGCTTACTACACACTAACTTGCAGTATAAGTCCACCTCATTGCTGCATTTGTGTAAGAAAATAATGCACAAGTACAGCTAATAATTGCTCAGCTTCAACTCCTTCACCATTAATCCATATACTATTACTGTAATGTTCAAAGTTTAAATTAAAGTTTTGTTGCGCGTAGCTAAAGCGACATTGGTGGCGATCGGCACCACTGGCAAATTCGCTAATGCTGAGCGCGGGAGCATGCAAAAATAAATGTGCCCATAGTTCAAAGTCATCATCATTGGGCATTTCGCTTGGTTTGATAATGATTACATTATGACGGGGGTCTAATTGAAATTCAGTCATGTTGTTACTCGGTACTTAGGAAGTCGCTAAATAGTTGCGAATAGCATGCAAAAATGGGCTGCCGTATTTGTTAAGTTTGGTAAAACCAACTCCTGAAACTTTGAGAAATTCACTGTCATTGGTTGGCATCAACTGTGCCATTTCTGCAAGAGTTTTATCGTTAAATACCACATAAGGTGGTACATCATCAGCATCAGCAAGTTCTTTGCGCAGGGCGCGTAGTTTAGCAAAGAGCTTTTTATCATAATTAAATTGGGCCAGTTTATCTTGATAAACGTGCTTAGCCTGCAAGCGTGGCTCGGCCATTTGCAGTGCGTATTCGCCTTTAAAAATCGCACGAGCACCTTCAGTTAAACGCAGAGCAGAACCTTGGGTGATATCCTGGCTGAGCAATCCTTGGTGAATAAGTTGGCGTAAAATACTCAGCCAAAATTCACTACTGTGATCTTTGCCGATACCGTAGGTGCTTAGCTGGTGGTGATTGTTATCACGAATGCGGCTAGTATTAGCCCCGCGTAATAATTCAACAATATAACCTAAACCAAAACGCTGCTCGGCACGGTACACACATGAGAGTGCTTGCTGGGCAACTAAAGTACCATCAAAGCTTTTTGGTGGATTCAAGCAAATATCACAGTTGCCACACGGTTCTCGTTGGTATTCACTAAAATAGTTAAGCAGTATTTGTCGGCGGCAGGTTTGTGCTTCTGCAAAGCTGGCCATGGCATTAAATCGTTGCTCTTCGACACGACGACGCTGTTCATCTTCAATGTCTTCAAAAAAGCGTCTTACTCGACCAATGTCAGCAGGATCAAAGTACATGATTGCTTCAGCCGCAAGGCCATCACGCCCAGCGCGGCCCGTTTCTTGATAGTAAGATTCAATACTTTTTGGAATATCGTAATGTAGTACAAATCGCACATTGGGCTTATTAATACCCATCCCAAAGGCCACGGTGGCAACCACGATTTGAATATCATCACGGGCAAAACCTGTTTGCACAAACTGGCGTTGCTCGTTACTCATGCCAGCATGGTAAGCCGCAGCGTTCATTCCTGCGTCAGCTATCTTTTCAGCTATTTCATCAACGCGTTTACGGCTAGTGCAATAAATGATGCCACTTTGATTTTGTTGTTCTTTTAAATAGCGTAAGAGCTGTGCGAGCGGCTTGAACTTTTCTTCTATGGTATAACGAATATTAGGCCTATCAAAACTGCCAGTATGAATATAGGGAGCTTGTAAACCTAACTGTTGCACAATATCAAACCGCGTTGCTTTGTCAGCTGTAGCAGTTAGTGCCATCATAGGCACGTGTGGGAAATGCAGCTTAAGCTCGCTTAGGCGACAATAATGCGGGCGAAAATCATGACCCCAATGCGACACACAATGTGCTTCATCAATCGCAAATAAACTAATATTAAGGTGACCTAAGCGTTCTTTAAATTCGTGTTGTAGAATTTTTTCTGGAGCAACATACAGTAGTTTTATCAAGCCACTGTGTAGTTGTTGGTATATTTGTTGTTGCTCGTCGCGGTTCAGGCTATTGTTAATATACGCCGCTTTTACTCCAAGCGCTTGGAGTTGTGACACTTGATCTTGCATGAGTGAGATCAATGGTGAGATAACCACGGTAAGGCCACTCAAGGCCAGTGCCGGCACTTGGTAGCATACTGATTTGCCACCGCCAGTGGGTAATAACACGAGGGTGTCTTGGCCACTGAGGGCTGCATTGATCACCGTTTCTTGGCCATCACGAAATTCACTATAACCAAACACTTGTTTGAGTATAGCGGCGGGACTGCGCACAATGGTGCTTGGAGTGGGGGTTGGTGTATTCATCGCGGTCATTTTAGAGCTTTTAGGCGACCTTGCATAGGTGATTTTATCGCACTTTCTTTTTAGTTGTGCTTTACTCGTCTTACCAGTCATAAAAAGCGGATAATAATAATGAATAAAGCTATTTTAATTGATCGAGTTGCTAAGGTGTTTGTTGAGCAAATGCCGTTTAATCAGTTTCTACAAATAAAAGTAGAGTCACTGGATGCAGAACAAGCACAAATAAGTTTTCCTTGGCAGGATGTTTTTATTGGTAATCCGGCGCAAAAAATCCTTCATGGCGGAGTGATCTCCTCAGTACTTGATAATGTTGGGGGGATGCTTGCTGCGGCAGCGATGATCGATAAACTTACCGAACTTGACCTGCCAAGCCTACAAAAAAAATTGGCAACCTTAGGTACTATTGACTTACGAACCGACTACTTAAGACCCGGCAAAGGGCTTGAGTTTACCGCCAGCGCAAAGCTGATCCGCTCAGGAAACAAGGTGTGCGTATGTCGGATGGAGCTGCATAATGAACTTGGTACACAAATAGCTTTTGGTACCGCGACTTATTTAGTTGGATAAAGCCTAAGAGGCAGGTAAACTAGCCGCCTTTCATCCCTTTTAGAATCAATTTATGCCAACTAATCTTGAGCAGCGTAAAGGCGTTATATTAGCGTGTATGGCCTTTTTTATGTGGGGCCTTGCGCCGATCTATTTTAAGTTATTACAACATATATCAGCATTTGAAATATTAATGCACCGTGTTGTATGGTCTGTTTTGTTTATTGTTGTCATTGTATCCGTTATGCAGCAATGGCATAAAATTCAAGCTGTAATAAGGAAGCCTAAATTATTATTGATGTTGGCTTTAACTGCTGCGCTATTAGGTTTTAATTGGGGGTTGTTCATTTGGGCGGTAAACAATGATCATATGTTGGATGCAAGTTTAGGTTATTACATAAACCCGCTTTTAAATGTATTACTTGGTATGCTCTTTTTAGATGAAAAACTTCGTAAGTGGCAAGGCGTTGCGGTTGCACTTGCATTAAGTGGTGTTGCGATTCAGTTGATCAGTTTTGGCTCGTTTCCTGTTGTGGCATTTTCATTAGCAGGATCTTTTGCTATCTATGGGTTATTACGTAAAAAACTGCCGATAGAGTCTCTGCCTGGTTTACTATTAGAGGCTGTGATTTTATTACCTGTTGCGCTTATTTATTGGTGGTTAATGGCGCCGACTGCAAGTTCTAATTTGATTTTAAACGATTGGCATATGAATGCATTACTGATCAGTGCTGGTGTCGTTACCACCTTACCATTACTTTGTTTTACAGGGGCTGCTAAGCGCTTACAGTATACGACCTTAGGCTTTTTTCAATACATAGGGCCAAGCTTAATGTTTATCTTGGCAGTTATGTTTTATGGGGAAGTATTTAGCAATGAAAGAGTGGTGACTTTTGCATGTATTTGGAGCGCCCTTGCTATTTTTAGCTGGGATTCTTACCGCCAATCACAAAAGCGCAAGCGTGAAAATATCCCAGCACCCACTAAGCCTATTTAACCAGAGTTTATACTAATTAAGTACAGACTTTATTGCGGCCTGTTTCTTTGGCTTCATAAAGCTTAATATCAGCCTGTTTCAACAGTTCATCGATTTGATAAACAGGCTGATGCGCATAACCGATAGACAGCGTAAATTGAATTTTTTGCTGGCTAAATTCTGGGCTGTTGAGCTCAATGAAATGGCGAAAGCCTTCTAGATGCTTTAACACATCATTGCTGTTGGTATCACTAAAATAGACCGCAAATTCTTCACCACCCAAACGAGCTGCCAAATACTTTTTAAAGTATTTAGCAAAGCATCTCGCAAGTCCTTTAAGTACTTCATCACCGGCATCATGGCCGTAGGTATCGTTAATTGATTTAAAGTGGTCAATATCAAACATGGCTAACGAAGGTGTTAATTTTGCTTTATGCATTTGCTTTAATGACTTTGCTGTTTCTTCAAAGAAATAACGACGATTAGGAAGCTTAGTTAAATAATCAGTATTGGCTTGTAAGCGAATCGTGGCAATTTGCTCAAGCATATCAACGTTTTGGCTTAATCGACAGTAAAACTCTTCACTGTTAAAGGGTTTTCGTAGATAGTCGTTAGCGCCATTTTTTAAAAAGCGTGCTGATAGATGAGATGAATCAGAGCCAGAAATTCCAATGATGGCTTTTTCATCATTACTGTATAGGCGACGGATCTCACTGCATAACTCATCGCCATTCATATTCGGCATTTCGTTATCGGTAATAATCACGGCAATGTCGGGAGTGTGTGCAAGTATAGCAAGTGCCTCCACACCATCATTGGCTTCTAAAACCTGGTATTTATGACGCTTTAATAAACTACAAATATGACGGCGGGTTGAAAGAGAATCATCGGCCACTAATACTTTAACGTTTTCATTACGGGGAAGGCGTTGTAATTGTTTCTCTAAATATTGGTAAGCTTGTTTATTTTCTTTGGTGATGTAATCAATAATGGGATATTTTTCAACGGTATCACGGGTTTTTAAATCGATGTTACCAGTCATTACAATAGTGGGGATTTCTGCTTCAATAGTGCAGGGAACGGCTTCCCCTTGCGGGGCATCTGGTAGAATAAAATCCACAACAGCACAAAAATAGTTATTTTTACTGATCAACTCTTTTGCTTGCGCTAGGGATTCGGCTATATCAGCGTCATAGCCAACTTTAATTGCAATGTGTTTTTGCACTCGCGCTATAGTTGGCGTATCTTCAATGATGAGTATTTTCCGTGTCACGTAACACCTTGTTTTTTGGCTGAGCCAAATATAATTGCTTATACAAGTTGTAACTGTTAAAACACGAAAAAGCAAATAACATCATTATTTTTATAGACTATCTGACTCCGAATAGTAGTCTTGGCTCTGCGGTGTTGGACTTGAGATCCTAGAGCGGCCAAATAGCGTATGAAACTTGGCTTTACAGGTTGTCAGCTTGAGGTATTTAATCCACGCACGTTCAATTGCGTTGGTTGGCTCTTGACTACCTGAAACAACAGCAAGAAATTGTGCTTGAATTTCGTTTTGTGGTTCAAGGGTTTTGTTGTATAACCCTTTGAGAACAACGCCGTGCTGCTCGAGTATGCTAGCTTCTAATAAAGTGAAGTTACCGCTGCGGCCGAATCCGCGTGGAAAATTCTGGTCATCATAAAACTGACGTTGGCTTACAAATGCTTGGCGAAGTAATGAAATATCATTGCTCATGGCTGTTTCCTCATGCCCTATTTACTGGCTGGAGTATGGATCAAGTTGCGCAATTTATTAAACAAAAAATTTTTATCGTGAGGATAAATAATTGGATATAGATTTATTAAAAACTTTTGTTGAAGTGGTGCGTACTCGCCACTTTGGTAAAGCAGCTGAAAACCTTTATATCACACAGTCTGCAGTGAGTTTTCGTATTCGTCAATTAGAGCAAGGGTTAGGGGTTAACTTATTTATCCGCCAACGCAATAATATCCAATTGACCGCTCCTGGAGAGCGTTTGCTGCCCCATGCACAAATGATTATAACAGGTATGCAACGAGCTAAATTAGACGTTGCACTTGCGGACAATATGCATAAGCAAGTGAGTTTAGCAGGTACCCCAAATATTTGGGATGCTTTTTTGCAGTTTGGTATTACAAATATCGTTTCAGCTATGCCTGGTGTATCACTGGTTGCAGAAGTGAAAGCGCAACAAGAAAGCACGCGGTTATTATTAGAGCGTACTTTAGATCTCGCTATTTTATTTGATCCGCCTAAAGTCGATGAGTTGGTTGTTGAACGTATTTGCACGTTGCCTATTATTCCTATTAGTGCCTTTGAAGGAGTTGGCAATGAAAACTTTTTTGATAATCAATATGTATACGTAGATTGGGGAACCACGTTTTCTCTTTGGCATGCGCGACAGTTTACTGGTCATACTCCACCTTATTTTCGTACCAGTACTGGACGTATTGCACTAGACTTAATACTGCAATGCGGGGGGAGTGCATTTATTCCAGAAGTATTAGCGAAACCTCACTTAGACAAAGGTGAGTTATATCGAGTACCAGATGTCGAGCATACTTCTCGCGATATTTTTGTGGCGTATCATAGAGACAACGAACAAAAGCCGTTACTTGAAACGTTAGTTAATCTGTTGGTTGAGTTAACGCCAAATATGAGTAGTGAATTTGGCGTAAAATAGCTTTACTGGTACTTTATCATGCCACAGTGCAATAAATGTTTGTGACAATTTCATGTTGATTTGATTTCAGTTTGAATGATTTTTAATGAAATATTTAAGTCGAAAATGTGTCTGCTGTAATATTTCTGTCATTTATCGATGGCAAAATGCAGCCGTATCAAAACTAGTCTGTTGCGTTTATTGAGGAAAGAATATGAAATTTGCAAAATCGAGCCTGTTACTAGCGGCTATTAGTGGTGTGTCTTTCTCGGCATTAGCTGATGTTGAAGTATATGGTAAAGCAAATATCACAGCACAGTCTTCAGATGAAGGCGATGGCTCGTTTACTGAGCTAAAAAGTAATGAGTCACGCTTCGGTATTAAAGGCGGCGAAAAAATAAATGATGGATTAGAAGTTATTTATCAATTTGAGTTTAAAGTTGATGTATCGGATGCGGACTCCAAAGGCGATGAAGACAACATAACTGCACGCAATCAATTTGTCGGTCTTAAAGGTAGCTATGGAATGTTGACAGCAGGTCGTGATTACTCGGCTTTGCGTAAGTCACAAGGTAAAATTGACCAATTCAATGACCTTGAAGGTGACTTAAAGAATGTATTTAAAGGTGAAGTACGTACCGGTAATGCATTACATTATACTTCAAACTCAATGAATGGTTTTAGCGCTTACGCAACATATGTAGTGGAAGATAATGCACAAGGCGATAACTCTTATTCAGCTGCTGTTACTTACGGCGATAGCAGATTAAAAGAAACTAAGTTTTATGCTGCCATTGCCGGTGATTACGAAATGGAAGGTCACGATATTATTCGTGCAACTGTTGCAACTAAAGTTGCAGGGATAAAGCTAGGTGCAATGTATCAAAGCCAAGAGCGTTTAATAGATAAAGTAGACTCGGATGGTTTTTTGGTGTCAGCTGCCTACGATATTAGTCAATTTACACTAAAAGCACAGTATCAAACCCTTGATAGTGATGATGGCTTAGATAAATCGGGGTATAGTATTGGTGCTGATTATAACTTGAATAAGAATACTCGTTTATTCACATTTTATACCGACTATGATTACGCATTAAAAGATGATGCTAGCTACTTAGCATTAGGTCTTGAATATAAGTTTTAGTTTATCGAATTACGGTAATCAACTAGGCCCTGCAATTTAGCGGGGCTTTTTTATGCCTGCGCATAGTCAGCTTTACCAGCAAGCCAGCGGCTGATTAACATATCAACCTGTTGTGGGTGATGCTTTAACATTTGCAAGGCAATCGGCCGGACTTGGTTCAAGGTGTGCTTATCTCGGGTTAAATCAGCGATTTTAAATTCAGCTAAACCCGTTTGCTTGGTACCGAGTACCTCACCAGGACCACGAATTTCTAAATCGCGCTCTGCGATAACAAATCCATCATTACTATCTCTGAGTACTGCTAGGCGTTTTTGTGCAGTGTATGAAAGTGGTGCGTGATACAGTAATACGCAATGCGACGCCGTGGCTCCTCGACCTACGCGGCCGCGTAACTGATGTAACTGGGCAAGACCTAAGCGCTCAGGATTCTCAATAATAATTAAACTAGCATTTGGCACATCAACCCCGACTTCAATAACCGTGGTTGCGACTAATACATGAATATTACCCGCTTTGAATTCGCTCATAATTGCTTGTTTTTCAGCGGCTTTCATGCGCCCGTGCACCAAACCAACCTTCAATTGTGGTAAGGCTTGGGTTAATTGCTGAGCACTGTCTTCAGCTGCTTGGCATTGCAGTGCTTCTGATTCATCAATTAATGTGCATACCCAATAAACTTGACGACCTTGTTCAGTACAAGCTGTTCTTACCCGAGCTATAATTTCATCACGGCGAATGTCAGGCAGTGCAACGGTGGTAATGGGGGTTCGACCCGGCGGTAACTCGTCGATAATCGATGTTTCTAAGTCTGCATAGGCGGTCATTGCCAAGGTGCGTGGTATTGGTGTGGCCGTCATCACTAATTGATGTGGGTAACAGTTATTAAAGCGACCTTTTTCTCGCAGTGATAAGCGCTGGTGGACACCAAATCGGTGTTGCTCATCGATAATGATCAATACTAAGTTATTAAACACTACTTGCTCTTGAAATAACGCGTGGGTGCCGACAATCATTTGCGCTTCGCCAGAGGCTATTTTCTCTAAAGTAGCACTGCGCTCTTTGCCTTTGGTTTTGCCACCTAGCCAAGCTGTAGTGATACCTAGCGCTTGAAACCAGTTTTCGAAGGTTATGCCATGTTGCTCAGATAAAATCTCAGTAGGTGCCATTAATGCGACCTGATAGCCTTGTGCGATTGCTGTTAAGGCGCTTAAGGCGGCAACGAGTGTTTTTCCTGAGCCAACATCACCTTGAACTAAGCGCATCATTGGGTAAGGGTGCTGTAAATCACTTTTTATTTCTGCCACCACTTTACTTTGTGCATTGGTTGGGGCAAAAGGCAGTAGCGCTAAAAACTCTTTCTCTAATTGATTTATTGGCGACAGTGGCACGGCTTGCTGCTGTTGACCTTGTTGGCGCAATTTCAATAAGCTTAGGTTTTGTGCTAGCAACTCTTCAAATACCAACCGCTGCTGCGCTGGGTGCAAGCCTTGCTCAAGGGCTGTTAAGTCAACATTATTTGCTGGGCGATGCAGTAATAATAGTGCGTCAGTTAAGTTAATATTGCCATGCTGAAATTGCTTGGGTAATAGCTCTTCAACGTGATACTTATTGAGCAAGTCAATTGCTTGATCGCTTAAAGAGCGAATCGAGAGTTGTTTTAAGCCCTCAGTTGTTGGATAAACGGGGGTTAGCGTGGTCGCTGTAGGCTGTTCGCTCGGTGTATCGCTGAGGCTGTATTCAGGGTGGGTCATTTCATAGCCCACTCTGCCACGGCGTATTTCACCAAAACAGCGGATCACTTTTCCACTACTTAAGTTATTTTTTTGTGCTGCCGTAAAGTTAAAAAAGCGTAATGTTAATCGTCCGGTACCATCATTTACTTGGCACACCAGCATACGTCGCTTACCAAACGTGATTTGGCTGGTTTCTATGGTTGCTTCAATTGTTACATGGCTATGAACAGCTAAATCACAGATATTGTAAACACGGGTACGGTCTTCATAACGCAGTGGTAAGTGGAAGAGCATATCTTGTACTGTGCTGATCCCCAGCTTTTTAAGGCGCTCAGCCATCTTCGGGCCAACACCTTTGAGATCAGTAATTGGATAGCGACTTAAAGCTGGTTTTGACAAAATAGGCTCAAATCATTCATTTTTAGATGGTTTTTAGTTTACGTGCGAAAGCTTTAGTCATCAAGCATGTTTTAGCCGTTGCCAAAAGGCATCATCAGCCATGATCTCGCCACTATCATCAAGTGCTGGGTAGGGGAGTGACTTTTCTCTGCACTTTTGCGCAATGATTGGATGGCAGCCTTCAAATAGCATTGCATGTTTTACAGTTTCATCAAGCATAGTACGTTCATATAAACCTGCTTTTAGGCGCTGGTCTTGTGCTTCAAATAAAATCAAAGCAGCTGCTACTGATACATTGAGTGACTGCGCCATTCCCTGCATTGGGATAATGATATTTTTATCAGCGTGAGCCAGTGCTTGTGGCGATATGCCAGTTTTTTCTTGGCCGACAATAATTGCTGTAGGAAGTGTGTAGTCTATATCGCGATAATCAACGGCATCAGGGCTAAGATTAGTAGCAAGAACTTGGACTTTCGGATTGTGCTGACGCATCATTGCCACTGCATTATCAATATCCTTATGCAGGTGCGTTGCGATCCAATTTTTACTGCCACCAGAGGTGTTATTAGTTAGCCATTTTTGGTTTTGTGGCCACACAGCATGTACATGATGGCAGCCTACCGCATCCGCACTGCGAACAATCGCAGACAAGTTATGGTGTTTATGCACATCTTCTAAGCACACGGTTAAATCAGTTTGACGGCGATCAAGTACGTGTTTTATACGATGGTAGCGAGTATTTTCCATTTTTAGCCTTGTCTGAACTCATAAAATTGCCGCAATTATACGGGAATTAGTGCCTTAAGGCATTACTGAGCGGCTTATTGGATTTTGTAGCGAAATGAGCGTTTCGGTTGACTGTATGGCTTCGATAGCTTGAATTTTATTGATCAGTACATCTTGTAAATGATCAATTGAACGTGTCATTACCTTAATAAAAATACTGTAGTTACCGGTTGTGTAATAAGCCTCAACCACTTCTTCAAGTTCTTTTAAATGCAGTAAAGTTTGCGGGTAGTCCCGAGCATTATTAAGGTTTATACCTATAAAACAGCAGACGTCATAGCCAAGTTGTTTGGCATTAATGCTTACTTGAGTGCCGGTGATGATCCCTGCATGTTTCATTTTTTCAACACGAACATGAATAGTCCCGGCACTGACTGCAAATCGTTTAGCTAATTCTGCATAGGCAGTACGGGCATTATCCATTAAGGCGTGAAGGATCTGTTTATCGAGATTATCGATTTGATAATTTTCCATGTAAATAAGTCGCTATAATTATTGAATCTCTATTTTTTATACCATCAAATTAATTGAAATCATATATTAAAGCTCTTTTTGTTATTGGTTATTGAATTAAAATGCTAAATAGTTGAGGATTGCTTTAACGACATGGTTGCTGCAGCGCAACTATGCACTTTTAGCAAGTAACAATAACTGGGAATGAGGCCAATTATTATGAGTTCACAATTTATGCAGCAACAGCTGCAAATTAGCAAAGTGAAACACTATTTTTCACAGCAATTAGAGCAACAATTAGGCTTAATTGAAGTACAAGCCCCTATTTTGGCTAAAGTAGGCGACGGTATTCAAGATAACCTTAGTGGCACTGAAAATGCGGTTGCGGTAAATGTTAAAACCATTCCACAGAGCCAATTTGAAGTGGTTCACTCTTTAGCAAAGTGGAAGCGTAAAACATTAGCGGATCATGGTTTTGCTATTGGTGAAGGCTTATATACACATATGAAAGCATTGCGCCCGGATGAAGAGTCACTAAGCCCGATCCACTCAGTGTATGTTGACCAATGGGATTGGGAAAAAGTCATTTGTGCTAGCACTGAGCGCTCTTTAGATAAATTAAAAGAAACAGTGCGTGCATTGTATAAAGGGTTAAAAGCAACTGAGCAATTTGTTGCGGATGAATTTGCTATCAGCCCTTTTTTACCAGCTGAAATTACCTTTGTGCATAGTGAGCAATTACGTCAAATGTATCCTGATTTTACCGCTAAGCAGCGTGAAAAAGCCATTACTCAGGAGTATGGCGCGGTGTTTTTAATAGGTATTGGTGGAGTATTGGCTGATGGCAAAATTCATGATGTACGTGCGCCTGATTATGACGATTGGTCAACCCAAACCTGTGAGCAGTATAGTGGTTTAAATGGTGATATTTTACTATGGAACCCAGTGCTTGAAGATGCTTTTGAAATTTCTTCAATGGGGATCCGTGTATCACCAGAGGCGTTAGTTGCTCAACTAGCGATCACTGGTGACGAAGGACGATTAGAGTTTGATTGGCATAAGCAATTGCTCGCTAAAGAGCTACCACAAACTATCGGTGGTGGTATTGGTCAATCACGTTTGGCTATGTTGTTATTGCAAAAGTCGCACATTGGTCAAGTACAAGTAGGTGTGTGGCCTGCAGATTTAAAACAAAATATTGCGGGTATTTTGTAAGTAGTATTAAGCAATAAGAGACTAACTAAGGGTAGTCTCTATCTGTTTGTGATCAACTGGTTTTAAATTCAATTTCTATCTTCCCTTCTTGCAATTTTACATTGCACGGAGGGTAGCTACGGTTAGTTTTCAATACCTTATCAAAAATATGGATTTCAACACCCGAGTGTAATTTCTTATTAACTGCTAGATTGGCATTATTGAGTAGCCCATATAAGTGATGTTCTAAATTCGATAAGCGCTTTTCGAGTTGTTCAGCTTGTTGGCAATAATGAGTTTGAGTAGCGCCTATTTTGGCTAGCAGGAGTTTTTTCTTCTCCGCGTCTTTAAGTAAATCAGCTTTTTCAATAGTCGCTTGCAACGTATCAAGTTGCTCATCTGTTTTAGCTAGCTCTTTTAGGCACTCATCTGTTTCTGCAGTAATAGCTCGCCCTGATGCAGCCATATTAATGAGCATTTTGGCACCAGACTCATTGCCAATCTCACCGGCTGTGATCATCCCAGCATCAAGAATTTCACCGCCAAATAGTTTACCTTGAGGATTATCAGCTTGGCCAATTTGTAGTAACTGCGTCGCTTTCATTGCGCAGTGGCTCGCTTGGCGTTCAATAAAAATATTATTACCAGCAAGGTAACTATATTGGGCGTGCGATAGATGAATATTACCTTCACAAATAATTTTACACGAGAGGGTTTTATCTTCTAGCTGGTGGCCAATAACACCTTGTTTAATAGTAATATCGCCTTGAGCAGTTAACTCACCGGATTCAACCGTGCCCATAACGGTAATATCGCCTTTGGCAGTCACTTTCATGCCCGGCTCAATGTTGTGAGTGACGATAACACTGCCATCAAAATTAACATGACCACTTTTCACGGTTACATCGGAAATAGTAAAAATATCATCAACGCGCATACCATTTTGAATTTCGACTGGTACGCCTGCAATGGTTGATATTAGCTCTAGCGGATTGGTTTTAGATATTTCGCTGCCTTCTCCGGCAACCAAAGGGCTACTTTCCCCCGGTTTCGCGGGTAAAATATCACCTTTGACGGTAAAGCCTTCTTTACCTGGAGTTGCAGGTTGCTGTTTAACTAATAATGTTCCCGGTTCAACACTGGCCAACTTGCCAAAGTCGCGCATATCTACAGTGCCATCTTCACGTAACTTCGGTGTTTTTAACCGTTCTTTTAGTGTTTGTACTTGAGGGAAAAGTTTGGATGATTTTCCGTCTTCAGGCAAGCGACCTTTTGCGAGTATGCCTTTAACTGTGGTACCTGCGGGTAATTCAAACTGTTTCTGTAAAAGCTGTTCTAAAAAAACTTGTTTGTAGCCTCTCGCAACTCCCGCTTTAATTAATTGCTGCTTCGCTAAATCTAAACCTAGCACTTTACCACCTTGCGCAATTGTAAGTTCACCGGTGGCTAACATTTTATCATCGCTGATAGTCACGACTAGGCTGGCATCATGCTTACTAGCGACAACTAAACTGCGTTCACTATTGGGTTCTTTAAAATAAGCGTTTATGGCATCGTGATCTATTCGGCATTCACAGAATGTCGATTTTTCGAGTGCTTCAATAATGAAGGCGGCACTGGGTGGTGAATGTTCTATAACATCAAGTAATACATTACCGTTATGAGCAAGCTTAAACACGGATTATCCTTTTACAACAATTAAGTTAAAGGTTTTTATTATTTATAATGATAGAGTGCTAGAGATTTGGGGTAGAGTCAAGAAAATCGAAGGTGAGATTAGATAAGGGCAATAAACCTAAGTATTTATTCTTAGGTTTATTACCCCTTTAGTCTTGGTTAGTTTGTAGACGGTAATTCCATAATTCCATCAATTTCAACTTGCACGTTTTTTGGTAGTGCACGTACACCGATTGCTGCGCGTGCAGGGTAAGGTGCTTTGAAATATTGGCTCATTACTTCGTTTACAGTAGCAAAATTAGATAAGTCAGTTAAATAGATGTTCACTTTTACTAAATCTTGAATGCTACCACCGGCTTCTTTACATACCGCGCTGATATTTTTAAATACTTGATGTGTCTGCTCTGCAAAATCTTCAGAGATCACTTCCATCGTAGCTGGCACTAAAGGGATTTGACCAGATAAGTAAACGGCCGTGCCAACCTTAACAGCTTGGCTGTATGTACCGATTGCAGCAGGTGCTTGTTCGGTAGAGATAAATGCTTTATTCATGATTTTCCTATGTTATTTTTTACGATAGACTTTTTGAACATCAGGCATAACGCGAATGCGGCGCATGATATTAGCAACATGGACACGGTTTTTAACAGTGATCCCTAAATCTATCACGTACAAATTACTTTCTTTTTCATCAGTGGCAATTTCCACTATGTTTGCTTGGGTTGTCGCAATCACATTGGTTAATTTTGCTAATGCACCTTGGTGATTAATAATCTCTACTCGCAGTGCTGCAATATACTCTTTCTCAGGGTTATCATCCCATTTTACTACTAAATATTTAGAGCGTTCAGTTTCCCAACCACGAATATTTTTACATTCCTGGCGATGAACTGTAATGCCTTTACCTTGGCTAATGTGTGCCGTAATTGCATCTCCAGGCACTGGTCTACAACATTTAGAATAGTTAACTAACATGCCCTCAGTACCAATAATGGTCGCTTTGGCATTTTTAGTTAGATCGCTTAAGTCATCATTATCGTTTTGTAACAGGCGACGCGCGATCAACATACTCATTAAATTACCGCAGCCAATTTCAACTAATAGCTCTAACACTGTATTAAGTTCATGCTCTGCTAAAACACGGTTGATATTTTCTGCAGGTAAGTCATCAAATTTAGTTTCACCTAAAGCTGAATCCAATAAACGACGGCCAAGGAGTAGAGCTTCTTCATGATGTTGGCTCTTCAGGTAGTTTCGAATACCCAAACGGGCTTTGCCAGTGACAATAAAGTTGAGCCAAGTTGCATTAGGATGGGCACCTGAACTTGTTATAACCTCAACAGTTTGACCCGTATCAAGTGCCTTACTAAGTGGATGAGGCTTACGATTTACACGAGCACCGACACAAGTATTGCCAACATCAGTATGTACCGCATAGGCAAAATCAACAGCTGTTGCGCCCATGGGTAATTCAACTATGCGACCATCGGGAGTAAACACATAAATTTCTTCAGGGAATAGCTCTGTTTTAACGTTTTCAACAAATTCAAATGACGAGCCGGCACTTTGTTGTAACTCTAGTAAGCTTTGCATCCATTGACGCGCACGTTGCTGTGCCGTGTGGCCTGCGCTATCACCGGCCTTTTTATACATCCAATGTGCAGCAACGCCTTTATCTGCCATATGATCCATATCGTGAGTACGAATTTGGATCTCAACAGGGATACCATGTGGGCCTACTAATGAAGTATGTAGTGATTGATAGCCATTAGTCTTTGGTACCGCAATATAGTCTTTAAAGCGCGTTTCAATCGGTTTATATAAATTATGTGCAACCCCTAATACGCGATAACAGGTGTCCATTGATTCAACTGCAATTCTAAAGGCGTAAATGTCCATCACTTCATTAAATAGCAACTCTTTATTCAACATTTTTTTGTAGATACTATATAAATGTTTCTCACGACCTGAAACGGTAGCTTTGATACCTGCTTCCTCAAGTCGAGCAGTGATCTCTGTTTGAATATTTGAAATGACTTCTTTACGATTACCTCGGGCTTTAGCAACTTCTGATTTTAAAGCGCGATGACGCATAGGGTAGAGTGCTTGAAAGCCTAAATCCTCAAGCTCATTTTTTATATCGTGAATACCTAGACGGTTAGCAATTGGCGCATAAATTTCTAGTGTTTCACGTGCTATGCGGCGGCGCTTATCCGGACGTAGAGCACCGAGAGTACGCATATTGTGGGTGCGATCGGCAAGCTTAATCAAAATAACCCGAATGTCTTGGGTCATTGCCATAATCATTTTTCGATAATTCTCAGCTTGGAACTCTTTTTTATCTTTAAAGCTGAGCTTATCTAGTTTGCTAACGCCTTCAACCAACTCGGCAACAGTATCGCCAAATATTTCTGCTAAATCTTGTTGGCTAAAGTCGGTGTCTTCAATCACATCATGCATTAATGCGGCCATTAATGTTTCATGATCTAAGTGCATGCCAGCTAAAATTTGGCTTACTTCAACAGGGTGAGTAATGTAAGGCTCGCCGCTTGAGCGAGTTTGACCTTCATGGGCCTCTCGGGCTACCACGTAAGCTTTTTGTACTAACTCTACATCGGCCGCAGGTAAGTATTCAGATATTTTCTTTTTTAGACCTTCAAAAAGATACATTCACACTCCAATGTTCTCGTGAAGCAATTAGGTAACGGTATGTTAAGAATATACGATGAAAAGAAGGGATTGCCAACGGCTAGCGTAGAAATACTACGCCGTTGGCTAAATCAGACTAGTAAGTCAGATTATTGGTTGCCGCCTACAATTGCTGCTACAGCAGCCATTTCAGCTGCTTCTTGGTGTTGTTGCTCTTCACGATCGATAAGATCCATTGATGAACTATCTACTAAACCAAGTTCAATTTCACGTAAAGCAACAACTGTTGGTTTATCGTTCTCAGGGTCAACAAATGGTTTTTTACCACCCACTGCGATTTGGCGGGCACGACGAGCCGCAACTAAAATTAAGTCAAAACGATTACCAATTGCATCTACTGCATCTTCAACAGTTACGCGAGCCATCTTCAGCACTCCAAATAAATTTTTAAGCAAAGACGTAGTTTACTGCACGTAGTCAGATTCGCCAATAGCTTGTGGTTAATTTAAACAAATAAAATACGGGCTTAATAAAAATAACGATTATTTAAGCAAATCAGTGAGCAATTTTTGATGACGTATAGCTTGGCTTTGAAGTGATAAGCGCTTTGCTAATACGATTGTTTCAATTTCGTTGAGTGCAGTAGCAAAATCATCATTAACGACAACATAATCGTATTCGTCAAAATGAGATGTTTCTGACTGTGCTTTTGCCATTCTGCCAGCAATTACTTGTTGAGAGTCTTGGCCACGATTATTTAAGCGTGATTCAAGCTCAGCTTTCGATGGTGGTAGAATAAAAATAGTTTCAACATCAGCAACTAGTTCGCGAACTTGGCGGGCGCCTTGCCAATCAATATCTAAAAATACATCAATGCCAGCAGTCAATTGCTGCTCAATAGCCTGTTTAGATGTACCGTAGTAGTTATCAAAAACTTGCGCCCACTCAAAAAAATCATTTTTCTCTATCAGCGCTTTAAATTCTTCAACAGTAACAAAGTGGTAATGCACACCGTTTTCTTCCCCTGGACGAGGCGAGCGAGTCGTATGTGATACCGATACTTTCATATCACTATGTTTTGCTAACAATGCATTGATTAAGCTCGATTTACCCGCACCAGAAGGGGCCGATAAAATAAATAAGTTTCCGCGAGTTTGCGTCATGAATTTGTTCTCTTACTAAAAATAAATAGGCTTGAGTTACGAGTAACTCAAGCCTTTAATAGTTGTATTGTACTTTATTTGAGTAATTTTGCTCAAGTTGAGCGAGTTATTGATTATTCAATATTTTGGATCTGCTCGCGCATTTGCTCAATCAATACTTTAAGTTCTACTGCGGCATTAGTGATGTCGCTGTTGATTGATTTAGAGGCGAGGGTGTTAGCTTCGCGGTTAAACTCTTGCATCATGAAATCTAAACGGCGACCACATGCGCCACCTTTTTTAAGGATTTTTTTAGTTTCTTTCACATGCGATTTTAAGCGGTCTAACTCTTCGGCTACGTCTTGTTTTTGTGCAAGATAAATAAGTTCCTGTTCAAGACGAGACTCATCGATATCGGTTTTTAAATCTTCCAACTTTTGGTTGAGTTTTTCACGTTGCCATTTGGCAATCTCTGGCATATGGGTTTCTACAACAGCAACTTGTTCTAAAATACCATCAAGACGCGTTGCAATCATTTCTTCAAGGTTAGCACCTTCGGAAGCTCTTGCTAACTTGAAGTCTTCGATTACTTGATCAAAACCTGCAATAAGTGCGGTGTTTACGCTGTCCATGTCAAGCTCTTCAGCTTCCATAACGCCAGGCCAGCGCAGGATATCAACAGGGTTAATATCGCCATTACTTTGCTGTTGAACCCATTTAGCACTATTAATTAGCTGCGCGGCCAGTGCTTCATTAATAGATAGCTCACCAACGTGGGCTGGATTTGCGACGAACTTTAAAAAGACTTCGACTTTACCGCGTTGTAAATGTTTACGTAAGCGCTCGCGAATAACAGGCTCCATGCCACGAAATTGCTCAGGGGCGCGAATAAAAGTTTCAAGGTAACGTTGGTTGACTGAACGAACTTCCCACGTGCCAGTGCCCCAATCGCCTTTAATTTCGCGACGCGCGTAAGCAGTCATACTGTGGATCATGGATGATTTCCTAGTTTTATTTGTTCAATATTAATTTGATTATACCGTAACACTGCATAAGCTCTAGCGGAAATTTTTGTTGATGAGAATTTTACAATCGGCTTTTGTACAAATCAGCATGGCATCTGAGTACACATCGACTTATAATACGTAAAATTATGAATTAAGGGGATCGTTAATGCGTCCAAGCGAAAGAACACCTAACCAAATTAGACCGGTTACATTTACCCGTAATTATACATTACATGCTGAAGGATCTGTGCTGGTTGAGTTTGGTAACACTAAAGTACTTTGTACAGCAACTGTTGAATCAGGTGTACCGCGTTTTATGAAAGGCCAAGGTAAAGGATGGATCACAGCTGAGTACGGTATGTTGCCGCGCTCAACCCATACTCGAAATGGTCGTGAAGCGGCGCGTGGAAAGCAAGGCGGTCGTACCATGGAAATTCAACGTTTAATTGCGCGTGCTCTGCGTGCCGCAGTTGACTTAAAAGCGTTAGGTGAAAATACCATCACTATCGATTGCGATGTTATTCAAGCTGATGGCGGTACTCGTACCGCGTCAATTAGTGGTGCGTGTGTAGCGTTAGTCGATGCACTTACACATATGCGTAGTAAAGGTATGATCAATTCAAACCCACTTAAATTTATGATAGCAGCAATCTCGGTTGGTATTTATAAAGGCCAAGCAATTACTGATTTAGAATATTTAGAAGATTCTGATGCTGAAACCGATATGAATGTCATTCTTACTGAAACCGGTAAAATTATCGAAGTACAAGGTACCGCAGAAGGTGAACCATTCTCGTTTGATGAACTAGATGAGTTACTAACTCTTGCTAAGCATTCGATTCGCGAAATTATTGACGTCCAAAAACAAGCATTAGCTTAATAAAGAAATAGGTTTATATAGTAATGAAAGATTATCAAATCGAGTTTATTGAATTTGCACTTGAAAAGCAGGTGCTAAAGTTTGGTGAGTTTACCTTAAAATCTGGCCGTACTAGCCCTTATTTCTTTAATGCTGGTTTATTTAATACAGGACGTGACCTTGCACGTCTTGGTCGTTTTTATGCCGCAGCCCTTGAAGATGCTGCGATTGACTATGATGTATTATTTGGCCCAGCTTATAAAGGTATTCCGATTGCAACAACTACTGCAGTTGCACTTGCTGATCATCACGATAAAGATGTGCCTTATTGCTTTAACCGTAAAGAGAAGAAAGCACACGGTGAAGGGGGCACATTAGTTGGCTCTGAGCTTAAAGGTAAAATCATGTTAGTTGATGACGTGATCACCGCAGGCACAGCTATTCGTGAATCAATGGAAATCATTGCACAAAACGGTGCTGACTTAAGTGGGGTGTTAATCGCGCTTGATCGTCAAGAAAAAGGTAAAGCAGAGTTATCAGCTATTCAAGAAGTAGAGCGTGACTTTGGTACTAAAGTTATTTCGATAGTAAAACTGGCCGATCTTATTAGTTACCTTGAAAGCAAAGGTACTATGAATGAGCACTTAGCATCTGTAAAAGCCTACCGAGAGCAATACGGTATTGCTTAATTAAGCTTTGTTAAATTGTTATCTAACAAAAAGCCCAGTGATCATCACTGGGCTTTTTACGTTTTATAACTCCCACAGGTTAAGGTGAAGTAAAAAAAGTATCACTTTTGTAGAGTTTGGTTTGATTTTTGAACGAACAGAGTTTTATTTTAAGTTTTCTTCAATAAAGGGTTGATCTGTTTCTGGATCTCCCTATAATGCGACCCCACTGAGACGGCAGAGCAGGCAACGCATAGCGAGCCAAGTAAGTCACTTAGTAAGTCGAGTAAAACTTGAGTTTAGATTTTTTAGAAAGTTTAAAATTAAGTGTTGACAAAAAAATAGGAAAGCGTAACATGCGCAGCCCTAGCGAGATAAAGCCAAGCGCTTTAATCGCAACGTTCTTTA